>JACQXX010000113.1 GCA_016208495.1 Acidobacteriota bacterium
TATTCACTGTACCGTGAAATTCTCCTCCCGGAAAACACCGTCGGTCGTGGCATCGGTCCACAAAGTCAAATCGGGGGCACGGTGCTGGCCATTACGGTTAGTCAACTTGATGTGCCGTTATCCAGGATGCTGTTGCTCTACGGCGAAGGCGGCGAGACTCCAACGACGGTGATTCCTTATGAACTTTCGAGTGACGTGGGTGAGACTCGGATTGTAATTGATGACCTCGGCGGGAGTGAGTTTGGGCAATTTGATGTCGTGGTCATTGATGGGCGGACATTGACCACCTTCCTCGATTTGGGACCGCCACGCGCCAGCGAATAACCTTTGTGTGAACAAGAAAAGGGAGGATAAGCCTTTCAGCTTATCCTCCCTGCTTTTTTCTATCGAATACTGGGTCAAATCGGTTGCTTACTGGGGTGCTTTTTGGTTGCCGACCAGTAAAGTTTTTAGCGTTGATTCGGGAACACTCAACTGGATCTGAATATCGCGTCCTTTGTTCAAAATCGAAATTTGATTCAGGACATCGAGCATCATTTTCTCATTTGGTTTATCACTGTTGCCCATCCCCATTTTACCGAGTACCAGCAACCCGTTGAGCTGATCAAAAATTGGTTTGCCGTCATCGGCTGATGGCGTCCGCAATGTGGTATCCAGCTTTAATCCGGAAGAAAAATCAACGGCACCAAAGCTATGGGTGACGGCCAGCAATGGTTTGATAAACATTTCGGCTTTCGGATCACTGGCCATTTCTTTTTCAAGGTCCTTGCGAAACCTGGCCGGTACCACTGTCGCAAACCGAATGGTTGATCCCTTGTCCGCAGCATCCAGGCCATCCACCAGATCTTTATTTGAAGTGATCGAAGGAGATTTCCCGGAACGGGTATCGAGCGACTTGATGACATTGGCTTTGGGCCCAAAGACCACGGTGTTGGCATTCACAAAACTAAAGGCCATGTCAGACATTTTCATCGAACCTGATGCCGCTGGGGCTTTTTCAGGTTTTGGCTCGCTTCCGCCGTTGAAATCCTCATTGGTCAGAACTTTTTTCTCTTTGGTCGCGGCGGTGTCTGAACCAGCGGCACCGTTCAACACATAGAGCGTGTCTGAACCATAGGTTTCCGTTCCGATTTTGCCTTCAGCCTTGTTTTTGATCCCGGTGACGAGTTGCTCCTGGTTAAAGGCGCCGCTGAGCACAAACGTCGCGTCAAAATCATTGGGGTTGCCAGATTTGGGGGTGACGCCGACCGCCAGATAGTCAAGCTTGGAAAGATCAATTCCAAACGTTCCAGCCATGGATTCCATTTCAGACAATTCTTTTGCGAATTTGGGGTTATCCCTGGCAATTTGAAAAACCACTGAGGTGTAAAGCCGGTTCATATCAACCAGCAACACAGTATCTGACGCGGGCAAAAATGAAAGAACCGATTCAGCGCGGGCTGACGCGACGGCAGGACCACTGGCGGCCAGTGGGGCTGGGAAACCAGCAAAGGACAGGGTGTTGAATCCAAGTGCCAGCGCCAGGCCAGTGGCGGCGCAGGTCCTCTTCCAGAAACGTGTGTTCATAAAGTTGTGAATCCTTTTCAAACGAAGGTAGTTGAAAGATGAGGAGTGGGTTTTAATGGCACTCTATCGGATGTCGGATGTAGCGCTCTTCGTTTCCCCGACCAGGAAGGATTCGATGGCGGCTGACTCGGATTCGTGGATACTGAAGAGCTTGGCGACGTGCGTGATACGAAACAGGTCGCGGACTTTGTTTGGCAATTCACAGAGCAACAGGGTGCCCCCAGCCGCTTTCACTTTGTTATTACACCCAACCAGTTCACCAATTCCGGAACTATCCATAAACATCAGTTGGGAAAAATTCAGAATAATACATTTGGATTGGCTTGCCAGCCGGGCATCAATGGCCTGGCGTAATTCACGCACCGGCGCCCCAATGGTTAATTTGCCACCTAAAATGAGAATCTGAGCGCCATCTGACTCGTACGACTTGACAAAGAAATTCAAAGTTTCATACCTCACGGGGAAAATTCTCACCCCTGAAAAGACTGACCGCATTGAATGAAGTCGGCATCCAACACAGCGGGTCTTCACCAGGGATAGTCATTGTTTGCGGTTTATTAAAACACCCTCCAGTCTGAGCCAGAGCAGCGCATTCGTCAAGAACTGTTCTTTGATTCCTCTTTGGGTTTGGAAAAGTCGTGAAACAGCACGAAGCACAATGACAGCAGTCCGATTCACTTCCGCGATTGATGCAGGTTCACCGAAGCTGATTGAACCCGGCTTGATTGGGGAGGACGCGCCTGAACCGGGAACACCATCGAAAAACAGGCGCCCTGCCCCTTGCCTTTTGATTCAGCCCAGATCCGCCCGCCGTGCAGTTCCACATAGTTTTTGGCAATCGAGAGCCCAAGCCCAGCCCCCCGCGCCGTAAATTCATAGGTGCCTGAAGTATGGGTCGAGGTATCCTGATGGGTGTAGAACATTTCAAAAATTCGATCTAATTCAGTGCGATCAATGCCAATCCCAGGATCTATAACCTGGATGCACACCTCATCCTGATCTTCGAAAACGGTAATCGTCATTTCCCCATCATCAGGTGTGAATTTAATGGCATTCAAGACCACATTGCTCAGCGATAAATAGACTTTTTCATAATCTGCTTCGACCCACAGCGGCTGACCTGATCGAAAGTGGATGGATTGCCGTCGCCGGGTTAAAAACGGGGACATTGAACTGATGACCTGCTCAATGACAGTTTGAATATCAACCGGCCCCAGATTCAACTCAATCCGGCCTTCTTTGATTTTGAGCATTTCCAAAATGCGGCTAAAGCCATCAACCATACGCTCAACCATCATCTCGCACGTTTTGAGCGAACTTAACTGAATCTGATTGAGTGACCCTAAATACCCATCGCGCAGGGCTTCAACGTACCCTTGTAAAATCGTCAGCGGCGTTCTGATTTCGTGCGAAGTAACCACCATAAAAGTGGTTTTCATCTGGTTGAGTTCCTGCAAGGTACGCGAAACTTCTTGTTCATTCTGATAGAGCCGTTGGAGTTCAGCCAGAGATTCCCCAATCATCAGATTTTTCTCTTCCAGTTCCTGATTCCGCTGTCCCAACTCCCCATACAATCGTGAATTTTCAATTGCGACCGCAGCCTGATTGGCCAGGGATTCAAGCAACCGGGCATCAGCTTCAGATATCGCTGGTTGGCCTTGAGTCCGATACAAAACCATGACCCCGACCACATCTTGTCCACGATTCAAAATTGGGACCGCCACGGCACTCCCAATGGCTTGATTTCCAAACAAGGTCATCAAGTCACTTGATGGTTCAGATGGCATGGGATTGACAATTTGGGATTGGGTGATGGTAACGGCTCTTCCCACAAAGGTCTGGCCGGAACATTCAAACGTCAGGTCTTTCCTGACCCAATGCGTTCCCTTCAAAATGCTGTGAAACGTCAGGTGACGATCCTGTACCAGACCAATGCCCACCGGTATCGCCCCGATCAGACGGCCAGCTTCTTCGGCCAGATTTTGCAGCACGGTGGCCAGTGAATGCTGTGAATTGATCACCCGGATGCTTTCCAGCATTTGGCGGAGGACCTGTAAACGGTGTTCCTGCCGCCGATGGACAATTTGCCATCGCCATGCCACGCCACCTGACACCAGACTAACGCCGCCAATCAAATACCCGCAAAGCGCCCACCAGGATCGCCACCAGGGTGGAACGATTCGAATGCGAAGGGCTGCTCCTTGTTCATTCCAGACGCCATCGTGATTGGCACCTTTGACCCGAAAGACATATTCGCCCGGATTTAAATTGGTATAACTGGCATAGCGCCTGGAACCGCAGAAAACCCAATCTGAATCAAAACCTTCCAGTCGGTAGGCATACTGATTCTTTTCAGGAAAGACAAAACTCAGGGCGGCAAATTCAAACGCGAAGAAATTTTGACGATAGGCCAGTTCAATCCCTTCTAAATTGAAGGGAGCTGGTTTATCAAACACTCGAAATTCAGTGATTACAATCGGTGGAATGGCAAGGTTATCCTTTAACCGGGTTGGGTAAATCAGATTGAACCCATTTGCGCCGCCGAAAATCAGTGTCTCGTCGGTGCAGCGAGCCCCCGAGCCGCGATGAAACCCGTTGCTTTGCAATCCATCCTGCACCGTGTAGTTGCGAAAGTGGTTGGTTTTTGGGTCAAAGCGACTGAGCCCAAAATTGGTACTAATCCAAACCGTCCCCTGGGCATCCTCCATCAGGTTGAAGACGGTATCGTTGGGAAGTCCATCGCGGGTTGTCAGGGGACTCACTTCCTTCATTTGGGAATCAATCCGGATAATCCCACCGCCAAGGGTACCAATCCATAACCAACCCGACTGATCCTTGAGAATGGCCGTGATGGCGTGGTTGTTCAACCGATTGGGACCAGCTCCCTTGAGCGGTATTCGCTGAAAAGTTCTGGTTTGCGGATCATACCGATTGAAGCCACCATCCAGTGTGCCGGCCCATACCTTTCCCTGACGGTCTTCGAAAAAAGCACTTACGTCGTCGCTGCTAATTGAAGCCGCATCCAGTGAGTTATGCCGAAACGCTTGAAAGCTCCTTGTTTGTGGATCAAACAGGCTGATGCCTCCGCCATAGGTTCCAACCCAGCATTTTCCCGTGTGATCAACAAACAGGGTCAACACCCGATTTTCAGTCAAGCTGGTGGAATCATCTGCCCGAGATTGAAACTGGTTCAACACTCGCTTTTGCACCGGGTCAAACAGGATAACCCCTTCGCCGTCAGTTCCAATCCAGAGGTGGTTTGACTGGTCACAGGCCAACGCACTGACCCTGGTTGGTGTTGGGCTGCCAGTCTTTGGGGTAACTGTCGAAATCCGGGTAAACCGATTGGTTTCAGAATTATATTCCGACAATCCTCCATCACTGGTACCAATCCACACCTGCCTGCGCTGATCCTGGCAAACTGCCCGGACATCATTTCCACCCAGGCTGCTCGGGTCAACCGGGTCATTTTTTAGATGGACAAATTTCGTGGCGGTTCGACTTAATATATTCAGCCCGGTTCCATTGGTTCCGATCCAGATCAACTGGTTTTGGTCAACCAGTACTGACAATGCGTCATTTCCACTCAAGCTGTGTGGATCGGATGGACGATGCTGAAATCGGAGAAATTGGTGTTGCCGCAGGTCAAAGGAATTGACTCCAGCTCCTTCGGTTCCAATCCAGAGCGTGCCTTCAGCATCAATCGCCATCGCCCGAATATCATTTGAACCAAGGCTGGCTGGATTTTGAGGATCGTGGAGAAACCGGCTCACCTTTCCCGTTTTTGGGTCAAAGAGGTTTAATCCACCCTGATAAGTCCCAATCCATAGTTTTCCTGATGGATCCGGGAGAATACACCGAATATCATTACTTCCCAGACTGGCGGGATCATTTGCCCGCTGTTGATATCGCTGAAAAGTTTGGGAATGCGGGTCAAATCGGTTTAATCCGCCTGCCGCAGTTCCTACCCAGACAACCCCTTCACCATCAACCAGAACGGATATTACCCGATCATCACTTAAACTGGAGGAATTTGATGGATTGTTCTGAAATCGTTGAAACTCACCAGTCGTCGGTTGAAACCGATTTACCCCACCGCCGAAGGTGCCGACCCAGATTTCTCCCTGCCGGTTCAATGCCAGACATCGGACGCGATTATCGCTCAGGGTGGTCGGATGGGCCGGGTCGGAAACAAATCGCGTCACCTGACCAGTTTGAGGATTGAGTCGGTTTAATCCACCGCTTGATGTGCCAATCCAAATCATCCCCGTTCGGTCAACGAGCAGTCCACGGACATCATTCATACTTAAACTGTTTGGATTTTGGGGATCGTGGCGGAAAACAGTAAAAGTATAGCCGTCAAATTTGTTTAATCCATCTGGGGTACCCAGCCAGAGAAATCCCTGCTGGTCCTGGGCCAGACATTGGATAATGTTGCTGGAAAGCCCCTGCTCGATGGAAAACCGCTGAAACCCAATTGCAGGTGATTGGGCGGAAACCAGAAAATCCCATCCCAGAAAACACCAAAAACTGAACATCATTCGGAACCAATTTACTTTCATCATGGCCGTTTGAATCCGCTTTGGACTGGTGTGATTTCACTATTTCCGATTGGAAGTGAGCTTTGGGCTGAAAACTTTGGGCTGAAGACTTCGGGCTCAGGGCTTGGGGCTGAAGTCTTCGGGCTGAAAAAACCAGGGCTCAGGGCTTGGGGCTGAAGACCTGGTTTTATTTCATCCCTCATCCTTCATCCCTCATCCCTTCGATTGCCCCGAGCCCGTTTTCTTCAGCCCTCTCGACTAGATTTCAGCCACTGCCCGTTCGACCAGACGGCGGGCCAGGGTTTGCACGCCGGTATGCTCATAATAATTGGTCGTCATATCGAGGAAGGCCGCCAGATAGTCAAGCTTGTCATCGGTGATATCAATGTAGCGCTGCAGGCTGCCCGTGATCATCTGTGGTGTCAGACCACGCGAAGCAACAAAGCCTTCCATCCAGCCGCGAACCGAATCAAAACTCTGTCCGACAAATCCCAGCTTTCCGATGGTGTCACCACCTGGAATGTAGCTGCTGATCTTGCTAAACACCGGATTTGAATCAAGATCATAGGCGGAGACAGCCCGAATGGTTGACCCGACTGAACTTAGAAAGTCCGGCCCAAGTGGTACCAATCCATCAACACAGACCAGGGCCGCCATGCGCATCAGCGATTCATTGCCATAATCGGCCAGCCCCCTGACAAAATCGCCAATGCTGTCGCCTGGGATGCCGTTGATTTGAGTGTAGGCAATGAGTTCGACGACAATCTTGAGCGAGAAATCAATCGCCTGCAATTTATCGGCCTTCGGCGTCAACCGATTCAAAAACCCCAAAAATGAAACGCTTTCAGTGACTTTATTGGCCATGGCGGCGGATCCGATCATCCCACCGGCGCTATTGGCGACCTGATACAACCACATGGCCCGTTGATACCCTTCAGCCGGGTCGTTATAGAGATAAATGGCACGTTCGCCAATCTGCTGAATCACATTCTGATCGGTCACGCCCGTAACCGTGCGAATCGTATTTTCAAAACCCACGATGTTTTGCCACTGTCCAGGGACAACAAAATCCAAAGCGTTGAGCAATGACACCGTCATTCCACTGGAAGGCAGTTCGTCAACAATTTCAAAAATCGGCTTGGTCATTGAACCAGATCTCCTTGATTGAATATTTGGTTTCGTTCAGCGGATTAAAATACCAGTGATGAATGATGAATGATGAATGACTAACTCATTGTGAATCAACGAAATATTCTTTTCATACCCCAATCAATTCATTTCACGGTACACATTCGAAATGAAAGATGAACCAATGTGAAGAGTGAAAAATTATTGAATCAATCAAACTCCCTGAACAAGAGGTCTTCATTCTTCATTCTTCATTCTTAATTCAGCGCAGCCAGCCCGGATAAATCAAATTTCTGGAGCCAGGTTTCGCGGTCGGGTTTGGCCAGCGAGGGTCCTTTGGAAATGACTTTGACCTGGAACCGGTCGGCAACCAGGATCGAAGTCGCAATGCCCATATCATCGGCTGGATAGCCACCAATTTTGGCAGTGCTCTTCTTGTATTTATCAGCCGCCGCTGGGTTGCTCACCACATCATTGATTGACAGTTCGGCAACGTCTTTGCCGTCCTTTTTGACTTTGTGAAGTGCAAACCCTTCTTTTTCCTGTGAGGGCACAATGTCATACCCGCTTACATTTTTTGGGAAAAATTTATTGAATTCCCCACCAGCCAGAGGTTTGTCGCCAGCTTTTTTCGGAGATTCCTTCTTCTCTTCAACTTTCTTGGTACTTTCTTCCTGGGCTTTGTCCCAGCGTGAAGGCGGTTTTTCCTCCCCGCCGCCACAGGCAGCAAACAGCAGTGCCAGCACCAGTACCACGAACGTGAGCTTTGCTCGGAAAATGTTCATCTTGGCCTCCTGGATTCAGAAGTTATTCATTAAATTGGGATGATGGAGCCGGTTTGGGAAATCAGGGAAAGGCACATCGGATAGCGTGCCTCGGTTGAGATGGGGCTTTCTATCTGATTCCAAACCGCTTTGCAACTGGATGAAGTCGGGTTCCGGGTTCCGGGTTCCGAGTTCCGAGTTTTCGAAGAGGGCGCGGTTCAAAGCAACAGCGCCCTTACATCCACCCCTCCTTGTCTCGACTACCTATCCCCTATCCGCTACCCCCTATCCGCTATCCCCTTATTCGCGTCACTTCCCAACCGCCTGGCTCACAACACCCGTGAGCCAGCCTTTGCGAATCCATAATTGCTTTGGCGTCGGTTGGTCTACATCCCGAAATGACCACTCACCGCCTGATCCAACCGGAGTGATCAACTCCAGGCCGACATATTTCAACACTCCATTGTAATCCAGCGGCTCAACCCCGCTGACATAGCGCTCGAAGAAGTCTGAAAAGTTGGTTCCGGTGACTTTATTGACCGCCGTCAGAAAATCTTCGGTTCGATACCCTTTCCCCTTTAAATAATAGGTTGTGGCTGGCTGTTCATAAAAAGCTTTGAACATCGAGCGAAACACATCATCCAGCGATTTTGTCCCATTTGTCCGACCTCTGATTTCCAGGTCGAGGAGCAACCCCACGATTTCGCCCTTGTTGTAATAATTGACTGAGGTTCGCCCAAGACTGGTCTCCTGGCGTGTAGGCGCGCCGACAATAAACCACGTGTCCCAGCTTGATTGCTCAACCGACATCAGTTTCCTTCCAGGCAGGCTTTCAAAGTAGCTCATTTGACGGGCAAAAAGCTGGTACATTTGTTCCGGACTGTAGACACCTGACCGCCCCAGGAATAAATCGCCGTAGTAACTCGTCAATCCTTCGGCAATCCAGAGGCTGCGGGTATGGACTTCGCGGCTGTAATCCCATGGCCCAAGTTCAACGGGTCGCAACCGTTTGACGTTCCAGACGTGAAAAAACTCATGCGAGGCCGTTTCAAGCGCTTCGGCTCGTCCATAGGGCGTCTCAAGCGTTGACGAAACGCACACCTGAGTTGAGTTCAAATGTTCCATTCCATCACTGGCTCGGCCAGTTGGGTCAAAATTGATCAAAAACGTGTAGTGTTTATAGTCAGGCGTTCCCATGGTCGCGGTTTGGGCACGGACAATCTGTTCAATCTGCTTCACAAACGTATCTACATCTCCGGTCACACCGCCCGGCTGGTTCATCACCACACGATAGGTTTTGCCATCTACTTCAAATGACCGAACGACCAGTTCGCTGCTGATTTCGGTCGGGGTATCAATCAACAAATCATAGTTGGCAAAGTCAAATTCGTGCTGGCCTTCGCGATCAACCGCGCCGTTCATCACCTTCCATCCGGCTGGCGGATCTATAATCAAATGAACTGGATCCGGCTTGTGATTGACCACATAGGCAAAGACGGAGGCCCCGTTGTAATTGGCATGCTGGCGGTTCACGACGCTGAATGTCCCGGAAAGATCATTTCCAAACACGCGGTATGAAACTTTTAGGTCACGGGCACCTCGGGTCTGGATTCGCCAGGTCTGCTTGTCTATTTTTCCACAAGGCAGGACTTCCCCGCTCCGGGTCTGCGCCGTAAATTCCTGGACATTCTTGGCAAAGTCATAAATGGCATACCGTCCGGGCGACCAGGCAGGCATCGCCACTTCAATCGCTGGCTCGCGGATATTTCCAATCTCAATTGAAATATCAAACAGATGGGCCTCCAGATCAGAAAACCCAACGCGATACGTCAAGGAGCAGGCTTTTCCGGCAGCCGCTTTTTTCTGGGCGAAGGCCGTTTCGGAACTCAGCAGCAACACAACGGCGAGAAGGAGGAAGAAAATCGGGTTCCGGGTTCCGGGTTCCGGGTTCCGGGTTTTCAGAAACTCTTTGGGGCAAGGTTCACAGTACCTGGTATTTGGCATAGGAATATTGGTATCCACCGAAAAACAAGAGTGAAAAGTGACGACGGGTTTTTATTCAAAACTGATGTGAGTTGATGGCTTTTGAATGTGTGTCATCCATCTTACAATGGTTCAGCAACGCTCAACGACCTGTTTATCTGGCATCAGGTCTTTTTTTCGCGGTTTTGCCCTATTTGCTTCAGAACTCAATCTCTTCTGACTGGAGAAGTAATATGTTTCAGCGCCTCAAAGCCACGGTTGTGGTTGGACTCTCAAGTGTCATTTTCCTTCACTGGTCCACAGGAAACCCAAAAGCAGACACTTAAGTCAACGATTTCAGGCAAGAAGTAAAACAACCCCAGAACCCAAAATCTGGAACCCAAAACTCGATTCTGAAAAACCTCAGCCCCGGAGAGAAACGCACTTACCCGATCACACTAGAAACCTATGACTTCTTGTTCATATCCACGTTCGTGGAGCGAACAGACAATCCGAAATTTCCACTCCCGCTGCTTTTATGGTTGGCCGATTGATCGGCGAACATACAATTGATTGGAATAGAACTCAAATTTTGATTCAAGTTGAAGGGATTCTGAAGTTCACGAACCGGAACCCGGAACCCGGCGCCAACCGGGGGTCTTCCGGCCAGGCGTGTTTTGGATAGCGACGGCACAGTTCACGGCGAATTTGTGGATAATGGCGTTCCCAAAATCCAGCTAAATCGGTTGTCACCTGAACTGGACGCTGACTTGGGGCCAGCAGGTGCAGAACAACCGGAATATTGCCGCCACCAATCATCGGCCCAGTTTGCATCCCGAAAAAATCCTGCAATCGTGAGGCGACCCAGGGTTTTTGACCGGGGACGTAGTTGATTTTGACCCGTTTTCGGCCTGAAAGTGATGTAAATTCTGGTGCAAAGCGTTCCACCCAGTCACGTTGTTGCCCAGAAAGGCGCTCACGCAATTGAGCCAGTAAGCCAACCGAATCGTCATCAGCAATCTGGCGCAATTCGGCAAAACTCTTTAACCCATGACACAAATCACCCAGAGCGGCCTTGAGGTCTTCATCAGAAAAAGTCGGGAAGTTCTTTTCAGGAAACGCGGTTCGGACAAACTCAACTCGCGCCAGCCAGCGCTCGATTTTTTCTTGTTCGACAAATCGAAACAGCCCGGCGGCCAGTGCCGCTCGGGCCAGTTCCGCTGCGACTTTTTCGGGATTGGGATTGCGAAGCTGGCTGAAATCAATCACCAACTGGTCAAACTTCATCTGGCTAAAGACATCAACCCGCTGTGTTTCTGGATGAAACACCATTTCTTCGGTTTCAGAAATCCGGTCCGGGAAAAATTCGAGCAGCCATTCTGGCTCAATCGCCGAAGCCACCCGAATGAGTACGCCTTTTCCAGCCTGATTTTCGGCCTGAACTGCCACCAGAAACTCAGCCTGACGCACGGAACTGGTTTCGGCAAGTATTCCTTCACTACCGCTTGAAAGCACAACCTTCTGACTGAATTCTTTTGAATTTCGTGCTCGTCGTCGTCCAACTCGATCTGGAAAGGCCACCAGAACTGCCTTCAACAGGGCTTCATCCAGATTGCCGGGTGGAGAAGCGGAACCGGTGTTTTTACCTGGTGTTATCAGACGGCGTAACTGCTGCCGGGCGCGTTCGACTCGCCGAACTGTTCCGACATCAAGACCCAGCATCCGCACCCGGTCCGGAACAAACCGCATCCGGTCCGCTTCGCAAAAGAGATCAAATTGCTCAAGGACATCGGAGGAAGAGCTCGTTGCACCACGCCGTGATTGAGATGACGAATGGAGTTGCGTGCGTGAGTCCAACCGAATGTCGCGTTCCCCAAGCAGTGCCGCCAGAATGCAGCCTTCCGAAGCAATTCCCTGTCGTTTGGTTTCGACCAGCAAGCGTGAGAAACGCGGATGAAGCGGCAGCGATGCCATTTTCTGACCAGTTTCAGTCAAAGAATTTT
This sequence comes from Acidobacteriota bacterium, assembly GCA_016208495.1. Lineage (NCBI taxonomy): Bacteria > Pseudomonadati > Acidobacteriota > Acidobacteriota bacterium. The sequence continues at coordinate 11,965 of JACQXX010000113.1, forward strand.
CATTATCAGTCGCACCAAGCTGCCGGAGCAATGTATCGGCTGCCGACAATGCGGCTTCGGGCGGTGGGTCAAACCAGTCCAGCGTCGCCGGGTCAATTCCCAGTGCTCGCAATGACAGCACGGTTTCAGCCAGGTCAATCCGTTTGATTTCTGGAAGGTCCTGCTCTGGGCGAGCTTCAAAATCAAACCGGGTAAATAATCGGAGGCATCGCCCGGCACGGGTTCTCCCAGCCCGTCCGGCTCGCTGAATGACCGAAGCGCGACTCACTTTGGCAACTTCAAGCGATGAAAACCCGGTCCAGGGCGACGTTTTGTTGACCCGAGCCAGCCCTGAATCAATCACGGTCACCACACCATCAATGGTGACCGATGATTCGGCCACATTCGTCGCCAGAATGATTTTGGTCTGTTGAGCGGGTCGGACGGCCCGGTCCTGTTCCTCCGGTGTTAAGTCTCCGTGGAGTGGCAGCACCAGCCAGTTGTGGAGTTTCGCCAGCGGTTCACAAGCATCACGACATTTTCTGATTTCGGCGGCGCCTGGAAGGAACACCAGCGCATCGCCATCCAACCCTCGATCACCAGCCAGCGTTTTGAGCGTTCCGGCCACCTGTTCAGCCAGGGGACGATCATCCGCCTGTCTGGCGAACTGGGTTTCCACCTCAAACAGTTTTCCTTCTGATCGCAACACTTCGCAGTTTCCTAGAAAGGCAGCAATCGGCGCTGAATTCAGCGTAGCCGACATCACCACGATCTTCAGGTCAGGTCGTGTAGTTTGCTGCAATCTCTTCAGGAGCGAAATGGCAAGATCGGTCTGAAAGTGACGTTCATGAAACTCATCGAGCACGACGACACTCACCCCAGCCAGTGTCGGATCGGTCAGGAGTCGCCGCAGAAATACACCTTCAGTCACAAAGGTCAACCGGGTTTGGGGGCTCGTCACGTCTTCAAATCGAACCTGATACCCGACCAGACTTCCGACAGCACAGTTTTGTTCTTCGGCAACGTGTCGTGCCGCCATGCGGGCGGCCAGCCGACGTGGTTCAAGCACCAGGACCTGGCCGAAGACGTCGGGCTGAAAAAAACCAGGGCTGAGGGCTCGGGGCTGAAGAAGTTGGGTTGAAGAAGTCGGGTTGATTGCGTGGTGCATCAGCAAAGCTGGAACGCGCGTTGTTTTTCCGGCTCCGGGAGGTGCTTCGAGGATCAGGTTTGAAACGCGATCAAGTGCCGAAAGAATATGTTTGGCAAGGTCGTCAATCGGCAGGTGGGAAATGGACATGAGAGTTTGGAAACAGGGTTCAGGGTTCAGGGTTCAGGGTTCAGGGAAAGACAAGTCTCTGCATGATATAACATTGAATGAAGGGTAAAGCCTGGACCCAGATTATTTTTCCTGATCTATTACCTCAATCACAAAATCCTGGATGAAGGATTGGTCTTTTAATCGTGGACTTGCGATTCGCGCAAATCTTTGTTTTACCTCTCTGACTGAAAAATCCGGTACAACGACGTAGACCCTTGTTTGGTCAGGAAGATCAACCTTTTCAAGTAGTTCAATCTTTCCATCCTGAATACTACCTTCAATTGTCACAACGCTCATTTTTTTCCTCGCTGAAAGACGCAGGGTTTATTGGTTTTGGGAAAAGACAAAACAGACGAAAAGGCTATTTGTTCGAAAACCCGGAACCCGGAACCCGGAACCCGGAACCCGGAACCCGGAACCCGGAACCCGGAACCCGGAACCCGGAACCCGGAACCCGGAACCCGGAACCCGGAACCCGGAAGCTGGAACCCGGAATCCGCAATAAAGGCCAGTGCGCGGCCTTCCTTGTCGGAAAATTCACACCGATTCGTCGCCTGGTACGCCATAAAGAAGATGACAGCCATATAAGTTATCACCGGAACGGTCATACCTCCCAGCCTGGGATAGACAATCATCCCCACTGAAATTCCATAAATCAGAAGCGGAAAATTCCATCCTGAAGGCTGGAGCGGCGAGGCATCGGGCATAAAGGCGGCAATATAAAAGAGATGTGCAATCAGGAAGCTTCCCAGCCCCAGAAGAAACATCAACTCCGAGGCTTTGCCGATCAACAAGATGTCGCCGACAAGCGAGAAAATCAGCCCAATGACGATCATCCGTTTGTAGTGTGCCGAGACTCGCGACTCAGCCTGAGCCGCCAGCCAGATGATGAGCACCATCGTCAACGGCTTGAAGAGCAAAATACCGTACCAGGGGCCGATGGTTTCACACCACAGATGTGCCAGGGCGGAAAGCAAAATCGCAATTGAGAGCTTTGAGGTCAGAGTTTGGGGAGTGTATGACATAAGAGCCTTGGGGTTCAGGGTTCAGGGTTCAGGGTTCAAGGGCATACGCGCCAGGATAAGGATCGGAGTCCTGCAGGGACGGCATTCGATAGCCGGGGTGCACCAGCCCCCGGTCCCGGTCAGGTCAAGACCCAAGCCCTGCAGGGGCGACATAAAAAACAAGCGGATGGTTCAAATTTTCCTTTATTTTAGTGCTTATGGGGGTCAGGGTTTGGTTTAAGATTTCGTTGGTTGCGTTTTATCCAATTGTGATTTGGGCTATTTGATAATAAATCGCTTTATACCAATAACTTATTCTGTCTAGCTAGTCACCATGCCGCTTCAATACCTCAAAAACTTCCTTATATTTTTCAGCTATTCGACGCACTGTCGTTTTCAACTCAGACGAAGGTGGGGGGAAAACTTCTATGTCTATCTTTTCTCCCTTGAGGCTCAAAACGGCGAATGATCCATCAGCCACTCCCATTTCTTGTGCCATCTCTGAAGGAATATCCAAAACCCATCCTTTTTCTGACCTGTGCGGAATCAATACATTTTCCATGTTTTTCCTCCTTCAATCGTCCAGGGTAAACCAGTTTTCACAAAATCCGGCTGGCCAGTTCAAAGGCTCGATGATTGCCGCGCCACATCAATCGCTTTTTGGCTGATTCGTAATCCAACCACTCGTACTCGCTGTGTTCGTTCACGGCAAGCTGCACTTCGCGATGCGGCGACCGCGCAGTATAAGAATGTTCCCGGTTGAAAATCGGCGTTTTCATGCCTTTCTTCTGGTAAATCGGATCAATCATAAAGCTGTGAACATAGTCCAGCGGTGTGATTTGGAGTTCAAAGCCTGTCTCTTCAAAGACTTCGCGGCTGGCCGCTTCAAAGGGCGTTTCGTTGCGTTTGCGTTCGATAGTGCCGGTGACTGGCTGCCAGAAGCCTCCGCTTTCAGGGACACGGTGCAGCAATAAATATTCGACCTTGTTTTTGTGCCGATGGCCAATCACCACCTGGATGGATTCGTGCTCAATCGTCTTCGGCGTAATTGTCCGACCAAAAACCTCGCCGAAGTGCTTCAGAATCAAGGGTTCGACTTCTGAAAATTCGACGTCCCGGCCCAACACTTCGGCAATTGAAGTTACGCCTTTATCCCGAATGCCACAGGGCACGATCAGGTTAAAGTAATCGAGTGCCGTGTTGACGTTGAGTGCAAACCCGTGCGACGTTACCCAGCGGGAAATCCGCACCCCCATGGCCGCGATTTTTCGTGAACCAACCCACACTCCGGTCAGGCCGTCAATTCGGTCAGATTCAATCCCCAGTTCGGCCAGAGCGGCAATGATGACCTGCTCCAGGTCGCGCATATACCGCCGCACATCGCGCCGATCCGGGTTTAAGTCAACAATTGGATAGCCAACCAGTTGCCCTGGACCGTGAAACGTCACTTCTCCGCCCCGTCCAGTTTCGTGGACTTCGATTCCAGCCCCTTCCAGAAATGTCGGCGTGGCGACAATGTTCGTTTTGTCAGCGCCACGGCCCAGGGTCAGCACCGGCGGATGTTCCAGAAACACCAGGGCATCCGGGATTTTTCCTTCTTTACGGAGGTCAACCAGGACCTCCTGTAATCGTAATCCATCCACATAATCAACTTCCCCGAGCGACCAGACCAGGAGTTCACGGTCAGTTGCTGAAGGCGAAAATTGTTCGGTCATCTCAAACCCCTCTCGTACTCTTTTGAGATCAGCACTCATAATTCAGAAAAGGTAACACCAATTTGCAATAAACCCCTTGTATTAGGAAATGGTCAAATAGTTCAATCAAATAAACTTCGTGAACTACTGACTACTGACTACTGACTACAAACGGGTATAACTCAATGAAAAAATTGGGTTTCCCCGAACCCTGAACCCTGAACCCTGAACCCTGAACACAATCACTCAACCTGAAAACTAAAGACATTGGACAGTTGCCCGCCCGTGCCTTTGATCTGAATTGTGTTGGCTCCTTTGCGAAGACTCAACTTTTTCCTCCCGCCTTTTGCCGTAACCTGATTTTCAGTTGACCCTGGAAGCAACAATGATTCGGGGAGTTCGACCCCGTTGACAATCATGATGGGCGTCAGCCCAAACCCAGCACCTGTCACCGTTAACTTTTTCGGTTGAAAGCTGGCGGCGGTGACTTCAACGGCTGGAACTGTTTCCGTAGTCAACGTGATATCCGCGTTTGAAACATCAAAAAAGATATTGCCGACGGCTTCAATTTTGATTCGAGCCTGGGTGGTCTCGACATTGGGCACCGTGATCGGCTCGGTGCCATCATTGGCGGTATTTTCAGCCAGCACGATTGGGTAGGTCAGCCCGCCATCGGTTGAAAGCCGGACATTGACCAGGGCGCAATTGACCGGGTCGGCAGTTGTCCCCGCGACATTCCAGGTCACGTTTTGGATGGTCCCAATCTGCCAGCGCAGGGGGACATTGGGTGACGTCACTTCAAAGGGGCCGCTTTTGTTCGTGACATTGACCCGCATGAGATTGCTGCTGACGCCGCCAACGGTGCGATTGTCACGAACAGTCACCCGGAAATTGAGGACCCGGTTTGTCGTTGGCAACGATTCCCCAAGTGCCGGTTGATTTCTCAGAAGATCAGCAAGTTGCGGAAAGGTTCGCGACGGGCTGGTTGTTGGTCGAAAAGATCGAAAGATCGGTCGTTGCCCGTCATCTTCATTGGGCGGCGAAGCCGGGCCGAGATCGAGTTGCTCCCAGCAATAGGTCAGGGCATCGCCATCAGCATCACTTCCGCTCGCGGTTAAGGTAAACGGTGTTCGGCGTGGAATGGTGAAGTTCGACCCGGCATTCACGGTCGGAGGCGTATTTCCGGTTTCGGTCACGCTGGCGCAAGAATTGCTACCGAGTTGGGTTAAAAACTGCTGAATTTCCTGAAAACTGTAACTATGGAAGTAATCATCGCTGTTGAGTTGCAGATTTTCTTCGCTACAAATACCGGCATACGCCATAATCGTCGAGCCGCTCCCAGGTTCATAAGCGGCTGAAGCAGCTCGATTTCCGGAACAACTTCCCGAAGATCCATTAAATGGATGATTTCCACCAAATTGATGCCCAATTTCATGGGCGACAAAATCCACGTCAAATACGTCTCCAATCGGCTGACTCAACCCCGACAGGCCCCGTGCTTTGCGGCCACTGGCACAGACTGAATTCAAGGCCGCGACACCGCCGCCGCCAGTGGTAAACACGTGACCCACGTCATAGTTGGCTTCACCAATGACCCGATCCAGATTGGTTTGATTTTCGTCCAACACCCTGGTTGAACTCCCCCCGCTGTATGGATCCGTTGCCGGGTCGGTGTAGATAATCGCCGTTTCCTGGGGAATCAACATCAGGCGGACGGCCAGTTCCCGGCTGTAAATCCCATTGATGCGATTGACCGTGGTGGTCATCGCCGCCAGTCCGGCTTCGACCGTTCCACCATGAAACCGGGTGTATTCACCCGTTGCTCCCAGCGCCAGCCGGAAGGTTCGAAGCTGCCGTCCAACCGTCAGGCTTCCTGATTGCCTTGGTTCAACCGTTTTGAGTTCAGCACCTTGATTTGGAAGTACCACTGAGGCGTCTTTTTCGACGGCCTCGCACTGCGGAGCGTCTCCAATCCGTTGTAGATCGCGCGAATAATAACTCACATATGTTTCAGCATTTCCGTCCCCTTCTGGATCTATCACCACTCGATTTCCAGCCGACCAGACCATGGCGTGAAATCCCTTTGACGTCCAATCAAAGCGAACCATCGCGGTTGGATCATCAATCCCCTGCCCATGATAGGTTTTAAATTCTGGGAACTGCGCCGCGAGTTCCGGGGCAAAAATCGGAGACTCTTCAATTTGGAACCGTTCAAACCTGCCATCCGGCATCGGCAACGTCATCACGGTCTGCCGTTGCCGCGCTGGCGCTGAAAATTCCATCGGAGCGGAAGCCATCAGTCTGGCAAACACGGTCCGATTCAAAGCGCAATGATGTATTTGAGCTGTTGAAGCAAGACGAGTCGAAACCCATCGGCGAACCTGGCCGGGTTCAACCGTTTGCCATACTCCATCAAGTGAACTCACATTTTGTTGAACCCTGGGCTTTAAGTCACTGGCACTGGCAACCGGGGCACGTTGCATCCATATTCCACAGCCAGCCAACACAAACCCAACTACAACCAACCAGACCATTTTTATTTGCATTCCGCTATCTCCTTGTACGTTCAAAGGTTATCGGGGTCTACGCCAAGCTCGCGCAGCCGGGCGGCCAGTTGCTCAGCCCGGAGTAACGCTGCTTCTTTTTCGCTTCGTTCCTGTTCAATGAGTTGCAATGCCTGCTCTTTTTCAGAGTGTTCGGCTTCAGCTCGTTGACGTTCGGTTTCAGCTCGTTGATGTTCGGTTTCCGCTCGTTGACGTTCGGCCTCGGCCCGTTGATGTTCAGTTTCGGCTCGTTGATGTTCGGTTTCCGCTCGTTGACGTTCGGCTTCGGCTCGTTGACGTTCGGCTTCGGCTCGCTCTTTCCCTGTCGGAATGACATTCCTTTCCAAATCAAACCAGCGCAGCCACGAATTTTGCTTGCCTTCAAACTCACCCTCCCATAAATCCAGTTTCAGTCCAATCGGTGACAGTTCACGCGAGTCCATCTTTTCGTAGCGGCCACTCCGGAGGGTATACACGGCCAAAACATCGCCCTTGAGAAATTTCATCGGATCAAAAATGGCATAGAAAACGACGCCGATGGTGGCATATCGGGTAAACTTGAGGCCCGCTTCTTCGCCAACTCGATTTGAGACGATTTCAATCACTACCTCAGGGGATTTGCCGAATTCCCAGGTGAAATAGGACCGATGTTCTTTTTGCCACCAGTCATCCGCCACCTGGACATCCAGGCTTAAAAACATGTCTGGAACAATCGGAGGCAGGTGAACTGAATTAAAAATGCCAACATTGGCGGCGGCCAGGAAAGGCCCACCACCTGGGCGCTGCCATGAACTGTAGAGTGGCTCGGTGAGCAGGCGTTGTTGTTTTTCAGAAGGCAGATTATCCACAGGCGTGTCATCCTCGGTAATGATATCTTCAATGTTGAGTGTAACTACTGATTCAGTCATACAACCTCTATCGGTGAAAGACGCTTTTGGGTTCGAGACAATACAGCGTCAGGTCAACAGGGTTTGGAAGTCAAATGGGTTGAGATTGGTTGAACTGGCAGTATAGCACTGGCATCAACCTGAAAGCCAAATCACACCAAACCAAAGAGATACTCAGGGCAGTCAAAAAGTTTGAGAAAGAAGCCGGGAGTTGGCGGCTTGTCAATTTTCCAGCTTCATTGGTAAAGTGCGGAATATGCAGACAGAAACTTCAATCGAAAAATACCAGATTGCGAAAGAGCCGTTCTACCTTCCCGTTGGGAATGAAATCGAACTCTTTCGTGCGGCCTATCAGTCAAAACTTCCGGTGATGCTCAAGGGCCCAACCGGATGCGGGAAAACCCGGTTCGTCGAGCATATGGCGTGGCGATTGAGCCGTCCGCTGGTGACGGTTGCCTGCCATGAGGATTTATCGGCCACGGATCTGGTTGGCCGCTACCTGCTCGAAGGCGACCAGACCGTCTGGCACGATGGCCCACTCACGACAGCAGTCAGACACGGTGCGATTTGCTATCTGGACGAAGTCGTCGAAGCCCGCAAAGACACGCTGGTTCTGATCCACCCCTTGAGCGATGACCGACGCATCCTCCCCATCGAAAAACGCGGTGTAATTTTGAGCGCCCCGGATAATTTTCTGCTCGTGATATCCTACAACCCCGGCTATCAGAGTGTGTTAAAAGACCTCAAACAATCAACCCGCCAGCGGTTTATCAGCATTGAATTTGATTATCCGCCAGCCAAAATCGAAGCGGAAATTGTAGCCAGGGAAAGCGGTGTTGATCAGGAAACTGCCCAGGATCTGGTCAAAATCGGTGAAAAAGTGCGCAACCTGAAAGGTCACGGCCTGGAAGAAGGCGTCTCAACCCGACTGCTGGTCTATGCCGGGCAACTGATCAAACAAGGCATTTCTCCGGTCACCGCCTGTGAAGTCTCTATCGTCAACCCGATTACCGACGATAGCCAGCTCCAGCGCAGCATCCGGGAAATTGTGACGACGGTTCTGTAATATCGCCCCCTCCTGTACCCCATTTTGTGTAAGTGGAAGTTGACGATTCGTGTCACTTCCACTTTTATGGTCGCCACCTGCCTGCCGTATCTTGCTGATTCTAAATATTGCCACTCTCTGGCACAGGGTTTGTTTGTAATATCTGCAACCGCATTCGAAAATATATTCAGGTGCAGAAAATATTAAAAGTTCAGTGTCGAGCATCGGCCAGGCCGAGGGATTTCACCCCGAAACAATTTTCTATTACGTCGCGTGTACCGTGCTTTTACACCCCGCATGAATCAATCCCCTTTCAGGAGTCCATCATTGTATGGCGAAAAAAATCGTGTGGTGTGTCATTGTTGTATCAGTTGCGGGAATTCTTTTCCTGATTGCCAAACCCAACCTGCTTTCCAGACGCCGTCAAACCCAATCAACCACCTACCCGGCCAATGCCCAATATGCCGACATTCAGGCTGGCTTCCTGGACAACACCGTCACGGGACCAATGCCACCGATGTATGTCCAGGAAGTATCTCCTCAACCAGAAGCTTCAAATACTGAGCATTACACCGATTATGGTATCAACCAGATGGTGGATACCCACCAGGATCAGTTGTCAACGTTTGCCATTGATGTTGATACAGCGTCGTACACCATTGCCCGGCGTAAACTGAACGAAGGGCAGCTTCCTCCGCCGGAATCGGTTCGGGTCGAAGAGTTTATCAACTATTTTTCTTACAATTATCCACAACCCGAGACTGAGCATCCGTTCTCACTCACCCTCGAAGCGGCCCACTCTCCGTTCAACCCCAAACGACATTTGATGAGAGTTGGCATTCAGGGCAAAACCATTCCAGTTGCCCAACGGCCCGAAGCCCATCTGACATTTCTGGTTGATACCAGTGGTTCCATGCAGTCAGACGATAAGCTGGGGTTGGTGAAACAAAGCCTGCACATTCTGGTGCAACATCTGAAACTGGGCGATATCGTGGCGCTGACAACCTATGCCGGAGGAGTGGCAACGGTGCTGACGCCGACAGGTATCGAGCACAAAGACACCATTTTGCAGGCCATAGACCAGCTTCAGGCAGGTGGATCAACAGCCATGGCGTCCGGGATTGATCTGGCCTATCGGCAGGCCCACGCCAGTTTCAAACCCAAAGCGATCAACCGAATCATCATTTGTTCGGATGGTGACGCCAATGTCGGCAATACCAGCCCGGACGCAATCCTCGACACCATCGCCGGCTATGTGCAGGAAGGCATCACCGTGAGTGCGATTGGGTTTGGCATGGGGAACTATAAAGACACAATGATGGAACGCTTTGCCAACAAAGGAAATGGCAATTACTATTACATTGATAACCGGCGGCAGGCAGAGCGCGTATTTGGCGAACAACTCACCAGCACGCTTCAGGTCATTGCCAAAGATGTCAAAATCCAGGTCGAATTTAACCCCAATGTCGTCTCCCGCTACCGGTTGATTGGATATGAAAACCGGAATGTCGCCGACCAGGATTTTCGAAATGACCAGGTTGACGGTGGTGAAATCGGAGCCGGTCATCAGGTAACAGCCCTGTATGAACTCGAACTCACACAGCACCCAACCGGGCGGCTGGCCAGCGTTCATCTCCGGTACAAACAACCGGATGGTGCAGTTGCAACTGAGGTGTCAGCCGAGTATCAAGCCGAACGGATAATGCCTGATGTCCGTCTGGCCTCTGAAGATTTTCGGTTTGCCATCGCGGTGGCCGGGTTTGGCGAAATCCTTCGCAAAAGCGCCGAAGCCACATCCTGGTCGCCTGAAACAATCGCCTGGCTCGCTCAGGAAACAAGCCCGGTTTACAACACTGAACGGCAGGAATTTCTCTCGCTGGTGACCAAAGCTCAGGAAATTGACTGAACTGCTATTCACCTTCATATCGCTGGTTTCGTGGAATCAGAAGGCTGCTTCTGCTTCTACCAGTCCGAGAATGGGGTGAACGATCAAAAATGGGCTTAGTTTCGGCTGTCATGTGCTGGAAACTGTGTTCCGTGTATCGAATCAGGAAAAACCACGCCATCACCACCGCCAGACAGACCAGCGACAACCACCGCACATTCTCCAGACTCAGGTACCAGGAAGCTCCCAGGTTCACCACCACCGCCAGCACTTTGGAAAATCGTTGAATCGACATGTCAATGATGGCTTTGGCTTTGTATTTTGTACAGCGGCTGGTTGGAACATACAGGAGTTCCCGGGCGGATTGGTTCACCGAATAACTCAGGGAGTTGTCTGAAACCGAGAGGACGGTGACAAATAACAGGTTGGCAAAAATCAAATACCCCGCCGAACCAAGAAAAATGGCCATCGGCAGAATCAGAAGCGCCGTGCCCACTCCAAATTTCCGCATGACATAACTGGTCACAACCAGTTGGGCCACAACCGAAACCATCCCCTGAATCACCGCCACCTGGCTGAAATAAGCTGTTTTCTCCATCGAACCAGGCACCATGGCTTCCACGGTCACACTCAATTGAAAATCAATAATGCTGGAAACCAGTTCATAGAGAATGACCATTCCGGCAATCGAGAGCAGATATTTTGACTCCAGCAGCAGTTTGATGCCCTCGTCAAACGATGAACATTCAGGGTGAGCCGGCACGCCAATTACGGAAGGGTGATCAATCTCCACCTGTCGATTCACCCACCAGACAATAAGGGAAATGAGAATCATGGGCACCAGACAGGCCAGCAAAATGGTATCCCGGCCCATGGTTTTCACCGTCGTGGCGACAAAGAAGGCGCCGAACAACCCTCCGGCAACGCCTCCCAGTCCAATCACCCCGTAGAGCCGTTTTGCCTCCCCAGTCGTGACAATATCGCTCAGAAAGGCCCAAAAGAGCATGACCATGACCGTGTTGAACATATCCCCAAACACATAAAACGTCCAAATCACAGGAGCACTCGGCTGGTCCAGCAGGACGGAGAACGCCAAAAATCCCAACCCGAACAAGGTGCAAAAGATGGAGATGATTTGTTGCCGGGAAAAATTCCGCACCAGCCAGGTAACGAACACCGCCAGGGCATAAGCCGCCGCCACGTTCGTGATTTTCGCCAACTGCTCCGTCTGTGCCCCGCCGAGGTGCCAGCCAAAATGGTCAAAGGGATTTTGTTTATAGTAATCAATAAAGAGGCCGCGTTTCATGGGTTTCAGCGCCCAAAACGTGGCAATCACCGAAAAAAAGAACAAAGACATCGGGAGGACCTTTGCCCACTCACCCGCCCGAATGTCAAAAATCGGCTGAAGAACATTGCCTTCCGACTTGCACGGGGCAGCTTCGATCACGGTTTTCTCCTCTCTTGATGGTGGTTGCTGGTGAAACGAGGATGGCAACCACAGACGAGTCTCAGGCATAAGCGCCAGGATAAGGAACGGTGTGTGTGACAAGGAGATGGGGAGATACGGAGATCATCCCATCGAGATTGGGAGCGTGAATGACCTCCGGTTGGGAGCGGGGACTGTTTTTTCTCCTTGTTCCCTTGTCACCTTGTCATCCTGTCACCTTGTCATCTTGTCATCCTGTCACCTTGTCATCCTGTCACCTTGTCACCTGCCGTTTTGGTTTCCACAAAGACCGAAGGTAAGAGTTCACAATCAGGTCGCGCCGCCGGCAGAGGGTTTCAAAAACATAGTCGGCATCAGCGGAGCGGCGGTACTCGCCCATTTCAACCACGGCCCGAATTTGTTCATCCGAAAAGGATTCGACGATGTGGGCGGCCCAGATGGCATCGGCCAAAGTCATGTTTTCAAATGCCACCAGGGGAAAATTCGGCTTCCATTTGCGCGGATTGAAAAACCGGGCGCCATAGCGGCCCACCTGCGGTGAAAAATCGGGTTCCCGCTCCGGGTTGAGCCAGGGACGTTCATAAATTCCCAATGTGACCAGTGATTTGACCGCTTCCTTGCCATCCACTTGATATTCGTAGCCGACAATCGGAACATTCGGAAAAACCGAGTCGCTGCCCAAAGTCGAACCAAAATCAATCAGGTAGTGGCGGATAAAGTTTCGTCCGCCTTCCGAAACATACATATCAAGGGTGTTGCCAGCCCGGATGTCGTTGTGTTCCAGCCAGGCGGCAAACACCCGCAGCCCCCGCAGGTCGCGCCGATGTTCGTGTGGAATGAGGTCGTTTGGGTCGTCGGGACGAGTGCCGTGGAAAAAGAACCCACCTTTTGGCTTGCCGGTCAGCAACTTGCTCGCCACACACCGATACACTCCATCTTCCTGGCGATGGACTTTGGCCAGTATGTGATCGAGGTCGGCCTCAGTCATTGCCTGTTTCTTCCCCAGTTCGTCGGTGTAGGTGGCTTTTTCGGAGATTTTCAATCGGCTCCGGTCGAGCCGGAAGAGATAATTTTCCGGCACGTTGTAGCCAATCGCATACAAGAGTTTGGTGGAAATGACCTCTGCCGCCGTGGCCAGTTCGGGATGGTTGATGGGATCAAATTTCAGGATGTAAGTCACTCCGGCGCTGTCCCGAATCCAAAATCCGGGCGTAATCCCAATGGATTTTGCTTTCATGACCGTCAACTCTCCGGCCACTGGTCCGCTGCCGGTGTTTGGTCCCTGTTTGAGGGCCGCCAGCGACATCCGGCCTTGCTGTCCGTTGCGATTGGTAAACCAGGATGAGTCGGGAACTTCGCCCACTGAATTGACATTGTACGCTGGTTTTGGCCGACGCCGGATGGCCCGTAGCGTGCGCGGAAAGTCAAATGCCTGCTTGACGTTTTGAAAGAACGTGTTGTTGGCAAAGTCATAGAGGTAGCCGGTTTCCACCACTTTCGGCTCGGGAATGTTTTCCATGTCGAAATCTAGCCAGATGGGTGGTACTTCCGGCGTTTGCGGTTGCTGGGCGGCGAGCGGCAAGGCCGTCACCATCAGCAGCCAGATTCCAATCAATCCCCAAACCAGTGTGTGCCGCCATACCTTTTTCATACTCAGGTTCTCAGTTACGTTCATTATAAATATCCTCTTGATCAAACTATTTTGGAGTGAAGTCCTTGCATTATGGAAAGGCTAAAATATTGGAAATATTGTATTTCCCTCATCTCTTAGCCCGATACCCTCAACCCAAATCGGTATCAAACTCCTAAAAGGTCGGGCCAAAAGTGAAAAACAGCCGTGCGCCCTCGGGGCTTTGGGCCACCAGTATTTTGAAGGCCGTCGTGCGGGACGAGGAAAAGGAAATGCCCCCGCCAAAAGTCGCCGTCAGGTTGGCGGCGGAAAATTCCGAACGCCGGTTAAAGACCTGGCCGACATCAACAAACCCCAGCGCCTCAATCCCCTGGACGAGCTGGTAGCGGTATTCAGCCGTGCCCAGCACAGCGTTTTTGCCGTGAAACCGGTACGTGTCATAGCCACGCAGGGTGGTTTGGTCGCCCAGGCGGGCCAGCCGGAAAAACGGAATCCGCGAACCACCTTTTTCAGTGTTGAAATCGCCCAGCAGGCGCACCGCCAGCGTCCGCCGTTTGGTCCCGAGCGGCACATACCCCCGCACATCCAGCCGGTAATTGACGAAACCGAAGTCACCCCGTCCAACGCTGTCATTGTTGGTGACGCTGAAGTTGCCATAGGCGCCCGTGCGTGGATGGGATGGTTCGTCGCGCCCTTCATATTCCAAAAACGCCGAGGTTCCGAGTAAGGCCGCTCCTTCCGCCAGTCCGGGAAGGCCGCGCTGGCCAAACACCTCCTGGGTGGTGGCAAAGCGTGGGTCTTTGCCGTCAAACACCGAATTGCTGGAATAGCTCAATCCCACCCCGGCACGGAGGTTTTTCAGCACGGTGGCCGAAACCGTCACCCCCACCTGCCGTTCCTCCAAATTATAGGTTGAACGCTCGGACTTGAGTGAATTGGGGCCAATGCCCCAGAAATCCTCCTCCGGGCGCAACCGATAGGTGCCCGTGAGGCTCACCTGCGCGCCCAACCGCGACTCCGGAAACGGTTTAAACAGCATCCCACCTGCGGATTCGAGGTACTTTTTGGTGGTGTAGCGGTGTTGGGTGAACAAACTGAATTTTTTTGACAGCTTGTCGGCGGTCGAGGCATAGAACCCAAAACCGAATCCCGAGCCGTCCCCCAGATTCCCAAAGACCGGATGGATAACCGGGTCCCGCAAAATGGCCTCCAGCGGGTTGAGTCCTTTGTTTTCCTCCAAAAAAGTCAGCCCGGCATTGGCTTTTGGCGCGATGGCCCGAAAGGGGGCGAGCAGAATCCGCCCGAGCAGCGGGGTTTTTTTCGGGAATTTGGTGACGTCAATAATGCGCACGTGCGGCTGGCTGGCTGACGAATCCTCAGCCGCAACTGCGGAAAGGTCCACAATGTCATTTGGTGGCGCCGGATTTGGAGTTGGTTCCTGGGCGTACAACCCGGAACATAGCCAGAGCAAGACAATACTTGCCAAAAAATGCATATGTATTTCCTCGTCGTTTGTTGCCTGAGCCATTCACCGCACAATTGAAATTCGATGAACAGTTCTTCAGAGCGCAGGCACGGAGATTTTCCACAGGGGTTCCCTGGTTTGCTCCGCATACGCTTCCACGCTTCAGCAGTGCAAGATTATTCAGGCTTCATGTAGCTCAAGTTTGGACGACAGCGGCAGGCGAACCGAAAAGCGGGTTTCCCCCGGTTTTGAAAAACACCGAATATCGCCGCCGTGTCGCCGGATGATGCGCCAGACAATATCAAGCCCCAATCCGCTCCCATCACCCATCGGTTTGGTCGTGAAAAACGGCTCGAACATGCGTGATTGGATTTCCGGCGGGATGCCCGGCCCATCGTCAATGATTTCAACCAACACACTGTCGCCCTCGGTGCTGGTCCGGACCGTCAGGGTGCCGCTTCCATCGAGCGCATCCAGGGCATTGTCAATCAAATTGGTCCAGACCTGATTGAGTTCGCCCACGGCCACCATCACGAGTGGAAGCTGCGGGTCAAATTGACGGACCACGGTCACGCCCCGCTTGAACTGGTGGGCAAACATGGTCAACGTGTTGTCAATTCCTTCGTTCAGATTGGCTTCCTGGACGGCTGCCTGGTCCATATAGGAATAGGATTTCACCGCCTTGACGACCTTTAAAAGGCGGTCGGCGGCTTCCTCGATGTCGCCAATGATGCGGGCGGCGGTCAGGTCGGCTGCCAGCCGGGCCACCGTTTCCGGAAAACAATCCCCGGCGGCGTTTTTTTCCAGGGATTTCAGGTCGGCGGGTGACAAACCGCAGGCGACCAGAGTTGGTGCCAGATTCCAGGGTTCCGCGACCTCCTGCGCTTCCAGCCAGGCGGAAAGCGCGTCTTCCAGGTCGCTCTGGGTAATCGGGTCCAGCCGAAGCGGTGGCCCTGAGAGTGCCCTGGTCCGTAGTTCGGTATAGGGGTTCGAGACTGGCGAGTCCGGGCCGGTCACCGCAGCGGAAAGTCGTGCCAGCACCCCGCGCAACTGTGAGGCCGCCCGGATAATGGCCGCCGCCGGATTGTTCAGTTCATGGGCCAATCCGGCTGAGAGCTTGCCCAGCGCAGCCAGTTTTTCGCGCTGATGAAACGCCGCCATAACCTCGGGACGCCGGTGAATCAAGGCCGGCATAATGATTGAGGCAACCGAGGGACATTGGCTCACCAGTTTTTTCAACCCGGCGATGGGAATCTGCAAGGCGTTGACCGCCGTCATGGCGCGGGCAGTCGCAAAGGCCCGGTCGTCGGTGAAAATGCCGATTTCACCCGTGAACTGGCCGGCTTCGTGGGTGACCAGAGTCAGTTCCCCACCGCTCACCCGTTTGGTGACCCGGACCTTGCCGGAAAGCAGCACAAAAAAACAATCGGAGCCGGGGTCACCTTCGGAAAACAGTCGTTCGCCAATTTCAAAGTGAAGTTCTGAGCCGTACTGGCGCAGGCAGTCCAGGTCTTCGGGAGTCAGTTGCGGGCAAAGGGAATCGTATTGAGGATCGTTCATAGGTTTTTGGAAAATGATACCAGTTTGTAGTCAGTAGATCGTAGTCAGTGGTTCACTAACTTCAATTGATTGAATTACTTGACTGTTTTCTAATCCGATCACTTCATTCAAAAATGGGATGAGTCACCGAACCATGGTGAGATATTGATGGACAAACTGGACGGCAATCGAGCCCTGCCCGACGGCTGAAGCCACCCGTTTCACCGAGTTTGCTCGAACGTCACCCGCGGCCAACACCCCCGGCAGGCTGGTTTCAAACAAAAACGGTTCCCGGTTATTGAACCCTTTGGGCATCCGGCCCTCCCGGCGCAGGTCCAGCCCCGTCAGAATGAATCCATGTTCGTCCCGCCGGATGGTTTCAGGCAGCCATTGGGTATGCGGATGCGCCCCAATGAAGATAAACAGAGAAGAAGCTGGAACCGTTTCCTGGGTGCCGGTCCGGATGTCGGCAATCGTCAGCGTTTCCAGGTGCTCGGTGCCGGAAACCCCGACAATCTGTTTGCAGCACTGGACCTCGATGTTGGGTGTGCTGGCAATCTGTTCAATCAAATAGTGGGACATACTCTGTTCCAGCCCATCGGCCCGGACCAGCATGTATACCTTGCGGGCAAACCTGGAGAAGTGCATGGCGGCCTGCCCCGCCGAGTTGGCCCCGCCCACAATGTAGACATCTTCGTCACGGCAAGAAATCGCCTCGGTCAAAGCCGCGCCGTAGTAAATCCCCGCGCCTTCCAAATGGTCGCTTCCGGGAATATCGAGCTTCCGGTAGGACACCCCGGTGGCGATGAGGACCGCATAACAGTTGAGTTCCGTTCTGTTGGCAAGTTTGACTACCCGATACGGGTCGGTTGCCACAATATCAACCGCCGTTTGCGGCGTCAGGATGTCCACCCCAAACCGCCTGGCCTGCGCCACCGCCCGGCGAGCCAGGTCGTCACCGCTCAAACCGGCTGGGAACCCAAGGTAGTTTTCAATCCGGGAACTGGTGCCGGCCTGTCCGCCCGGCGCGTGTTTTTCGACAATCACGGTCCGCAACCCTTCCGACGCGCCATAGACGCCAGCGGCCAATCCGGCGGGACCGCCGCCGATGATGACCAGGTCATAAAACTCGTTTTGGGCGTTGCGGTTGAGGCCAATCCGCTCGGCGATGTGTTCCGGCGTAGGGGCTGACATCACGTCGCCGCCCGGAAAGATCACCAGTGGAAGCATGGTTTCGGTGCCCAGCGAGGCGCGCAACTGCTGGGCCTCCTCACTGAGATCAAGGTCGAGCCACTGGTACACAACCAGGTTCCGGGCCAGGAATTCCTTTAACCGGTGGGTGGCCGGAGACCAGCGATGTCCAATCACCCGGACTCCTTCAAAAGGTGCGACGAAGGTATCGCCCCAATCTTCCAGCAGGTCTGCCAGTGCCGGATAGAGATGCTCCTCCGGTGGATCCCAGGGCTTGGTGAAGTAATAATCAAGCTTGACCTGGTTGATGGCCCGAATAGCGGCGTCGGTGTCGGCATAGGCGGTTATCAGCGCCGTTTTGGCATCCGGATAAAACTGCCTGGCCGCCTCCAGAAATTCGACTCCGCTCATGTGCGGCATTCGCTGGTCCGAAAGCAAAAGGGCGACCGATTCACCCCGGATTTTCAGCTTTCTCAGCACCTCCAGCGCGGTTGCGCCGGAATCCGCGCGCAAAATCCGGAATTCACTTCCGAACCGTCGCCACAGGTCACGGTAGATGACTCGCAATACCTGCGGATCATCATCAACTATCAGTAAAATTGGTTTCATTGGAATGTGTCCTTGTTTGTCATATGTTTAACATCAGTTTGTAGTCAGTAGTCAGTAATGCCAGTTAAGGGTTGAAGTGTTTTTTGGGTTTCATCCCCGTTGGGATGGAGTAAGGTGAGCCGGTGGTCAGCGTCGCTTTGGACGCGCCACCACCGGATGCGGGTCATCTCCAATCCAAAATGCCCTGCCCGGCCAGCCGCCGCCTACGGCGGCTGGCCGGGCGGGGCATAAGCGCCAGGATAAGAAAGCCCGTGTCCTTCCCGTTGGCATTGAACGACGCTCGTGTCGGGCCTGGATCCCGTCCTGGCCAGGTCCGTGGGCTTCGCACCACGGCTATTACACGACGACCCTTCGGGCCTCAAATCCTTCTCCTGGCGCTTATGGGTTGTGTCCCCTTGTCTCCCAGTCTCCTGGTCTCAAAAGCGATCAACATTCCTTATCCTGGCACTTTTATGCCCGTGGCCAGTGCGGCTGCTTCCGGTCCATCCTCCGTGGCCGTGGCCGTCGTGTCCCACTGAATCAATTTGAGATCGAGGACGAAGATTGAATAGATCACCGGCACCAAGAGTAATGTGATAAAAGTCGCGCAGATCATCCCGCCCATCTGCGCGTAACACATCGGCTCCCACAACGGTCCGCCGTGCATCGCCAGCGGAACAAGGGCAATCACCAGCGCGAGAACCGTAATCAACACCGGTCGCAGACGCATAATGCCGGCATCCAGCACGGCTTCCTTCAGCGGTTCGCCTTCCGCGTGCTTTTCTTCAATGAAGTCGAAGAGAACAATGATGTGACTGACGATTAACCCGACCAGACTGATGATTCCCAGGAACGCCATAAACCCGAAGGGGGTGCCCATAATCCACAGCGCGACCAGCCCTCCTACAATTCCGTACGGCACCGCCGCAAAGACGACAAAGGGCTTGATGGCATTTTTGAACTGATAGACCAGGCTCAGAAAGATCGCAATCACCGAGATCACCAGGACAACCACCAGGTTTTTAAATCCCTTGACCTGCTCCTCTTCCGATCCGCCGATTTCCATGCGGTACCCAGGCGGGAGCTGATTGGCAAAAGCGGTCAACTGTGGATGGGCAACGTTCATAATCTCAGACGGCAGGTGACCGGCTTCGGCCATACACGAAACGGTGATGGTGCGAAATTGATTACGCCGGAAGATTTTCTCAGTCTGCATCCCGTACTCGACGGCTGAGACCTGTCTGAGCGGCACTTTCTGGGCCCCTTGCAGGGAATACACATAGAGGTTTTGCACGTCGGCCAGTTGCGCGCGCTCCTCCACCCGCAATCGTGTCACGACTGGAATCTGCTTATCGCCTTCGCGCAGCACGGTCACCTGTCTGCCATTGATTCCCGCCGCTGAAGAAGCCGCGACGTCGAGGTTGGTGATTCCCGCCGCGTTTGCGCGGTCAGAGTCGGTTTCAAGTTTGACGGTGAAGCTCTCTTCCCCCCAGTCATCGCGGATGCGCTGAGCGTATGGAGTGGCGCGCAAGATATCTTTCACTTTTTCCGCTTCCTGGCGCAACGCGGTCATGTCGCTCCCCGTGAGACGAATTTCAACCGGCATCGCGATGGGTTTGCCCGTATCAAGCTGTCTGACATCAATGCGCGCACCTGGAACCTGCGTGTCCAGCGCCTTTTGGATCAGGCCGATCAGATGGCCGGTGTCATGCTTGTCCTTGACTTGAATGATGACCTGCGCGTAATTGAGTTGCTGTAACTCAGGTGAGACTGAGAACCAGAACCGTGGGCCACCACCCCCGACAAAGGTGGTCAGGGATTCAAGGACTTCATGCGGCTTCCCATTTTTTTCAGCGTGCTCCCGTCCGTATTCGTTGGTCACTTCCCGCACCACTTCCGCTGCGCGTTGAGCGGCTTCCTTCGTCGCCGAAAGCGGGGCATCTTCCGGCAGCCAGATATCAAGATATGAAAGGTACGAGAGGTCTTTTGGAAAAAAGTCGGTCTTGAGTTGGCTGGCCACCAGTCCGCCACCCGTCAGGAGGATGAGCGAACCAGCCAGCACCAGCCAGCGGTGAGCAATAGACCATTCACCGATTTTGTAATAGAAGGCCGGAAACCCTTTTTTTCGTCGTTCCTCAATCGGCGGTTCATGGGTGGGTTTCAACAAAAAATAGCCGAGGAACGGAATGAACGTCATCGCCACGATCAATGCCGCCGCCAAAGAACAGGTGAGCACAATCGGCAGGCTGTATAAAAATTCGCCCGTGCTCCCAGGCAGGGTCAGAAATGGCAGGTACGCGACGATGTTGGTAATGGTGGCGAAGATAATCGCCGTGATGAGTTTCGTCGGCCCGAGCCAGGAAGCAATGATCGGCGGCAATCCGCTTGCCATTGAGTTCTTAATCGCATCGCCAGAGACCACTGGCACGTCCACCAACAGGCCGAGCGCAATGATCAACGTCGCGATGGAGACCTGCTGCAGATCAATTTTCAGCATGTGCGACATGCCGAAGGTGATAAGGAGCGTAATGGGGATGGCCAACCCCATCAACAAGGCTGAACGCCAGTCCCAGAATCCGATGAGCGAGACAAGTACCACCAGGATGATCGCCTCATAGAGGCTGTTCATGAACAGGTCAACGTTTTCAGTGACCTGGCGCGGCTGGTCGGAGGTCCGCGCCAGAATCAGGTCTTCGGGCAACTGTTTTCTGACCTCGGCCAGTGCGTCGTCAATACTGTGACCAAACTCACCAATGTAGCCGCCCGGACGCATCTGAACCGCGACCGTAATCGCACGGCTGTGGTACCAGTTCCCCTGGGCATCGCGCCAATCATAGAAATTCAGGAACCTCGGCGGGCTGTCATACCCGCGCTCAATGTCCACCAGGTCACGCAGGTACACCGGTGCCCCCTGATCCGTGTGGGCGATGGCCACATCGCCAATCTCCTTTTCACTTTTAAATTCGCCGGAAGGATCAATGGTAAAGGTCTTGCCCACCGCTTCGAGTTGCCCCCCTGCCGTGGTGATATTGCGGGCGCCCAGAATATTCGGCAAATCTCCAGGCTGCAGACCATAGGAAGCAATGCGCTCCTGGGAATACCGGAGAAAGACCCGCTCCGGCAAAATTCCCGAGCGTGACACCTTTGACGCTTGTGGGACGCTCTTGAGTGTTTTCTCGATGAGATCCGTGAAATCATCCATCTCGCGGTAGCTGTATTTGTCACCTGCCACCTGGCTCAGCTTTGAACGGGCTTCGGTGAGGTCGCGGATAACCACTGGTTGCCAGCTATCCGGGTGAAAATCCGTCGCCTGCAGCCGCTCGTTGGTAAATTGCCGGGTGTGGTTGAGCAAGATTTCATCGCTGGCTTCGGAAACACCGTCCACCCCGATAAATCCTGGCTCAAGAATGACGTGCAGGTCGTGCGCCGCGTTCTTCTCTTTCAGGTAATCGGCAAACAGATTGAGCGGGCCCTGCACGACGCGAGGGCTGATGGGATGGGTGAGGCTGATGACAATCGTAAAGCGTGTTCCGCCTCCCGTCAGCGCCTCCGGCGCCCGATGACGCGTGAGCGCTTCACTCACTGCCTTGGCGCGCAGGTCAACCTCCACCTCACTCACTTTTGGACTGGCGACGGTGAGCATCAAAGCCGCTGTATCGCCAAAGTCCTTGATGAAGTTCACCGGTCCTACCCCGTCCGGCAAATCATTGATCGAACTGAGTTTGAGAGCGATGTCATCAAACTCCTTGCCGACCTGACTGCCGGGAAAATTCTCGTCCAGGTCCACGTAGACCATCGAAAAGTTGGTTCGCGAGATCGAGCGGATTTTATCCACGTTGGCATTTTGCGCGATCTTCTCTTCGATTTTTCTGGTTACCAGTTGCTCGATCTTCTCTGCCTTGGCTCCTGGCCAGACCGTGAGCGCGACGGCGGTTTTGACCGGGGTGTCTGGATCTTTGCGTTGGGGCATGCTCCGATAGCTATAAAGTCCCCAGACGCAAAGGGCAATCAGCATGACCCAGGTGATGTGTCGTTGCTCGACAAAAAAGCGGGAAAGGTTCCACTTGCTTTGAATCATCTCGTTGTTGTTCTGACCGTGTGCCATAAATTCTCCCTGTAATTCGAAGGTCAAGGCGAGTAATACCATTTTGGGTTCAGGGTATCGGGTTCAGGGTTCAGGGAAATACAATTCTCCCAATGATTTAGCTTTCCCGTAATGCAATAGGTTCATTCCAAAATGGTATAAAGCCTGCCTTTATCACGGATAAGACGCCTGAGCGTGTCTCAAGGAATGACTTGAACCTGATCCCCATCTGTCACCTGGGTTCCACCGGTTGTAATCACGCGATCCCCCGGCTTTACCCCTTCCGTTACGAACACCGTGCGACCAGAGGCACTCCCCAGCGTTACCTCTCGAAGCCGGGCAATCTGACGTCCGTCTTGCTCCACCACCACGAAAACGGCATACCCGGCGGGATTGCCCTTCGGTTTGAGAATTGCATTCAAGGGGATGACCGGCTGGGCTGGCGCCACCGGCTCAGGTTCCACGCTGAGTGAGACGACCATGCCTGGTCGCAGCAGTTGATCTGGATTCGGGATTGACACCTCAATGTTGAAAGTTCGGCTCTTGGGGTCGGCGGCGGGAAAGACGGAGGTGATTTGTCCCTGAAATTCCGTGCCGGGCATGGTTTCGGTCCCGACGCTGAGTGTCTTGCCCAGTTTCATTTCCGCTACGGCAATGTCCGGGACACCAAAAACCGCTTTAACTGACGCCAGGTCGGCAACGATGAATCCTGTTTGGCCAGGCGGGACCAGGGTTCCTTTCTCGATGGACTTTTGCAGCACAACCCCAGTGAGCGGCGACCTGAGTGCGGTGTCCTGGAGGGGAATGGTTTCTTTCCACACAACGGCCTCGGCGCCGCTTGATCTGGCGGTACTGACTTCAATCTGCGATTTTGCGGAATCGGCTCTGGCCTGGATCATCCCCACCTGCGAACGGGCGGCGGCCACTTTGGCACTGGCCATGTCAAACTGGGCCCGGGCCGCGTCAAAATTGGCTTTGGTCAGGCTTTGACTGACAAACAGGTTTTGTGCGCGGTCAAAATCGAGTTTTGCCTTTTCATAAGCCGCCTCGGCTTCCGCCAGTTGGGCTTTGCTCGATGCAATGGCGGAGAGGGCTTCCTGGTATTGGGCTTTGCTCGTCTCAATCGCCGATTTGGCTTCGTGGGCCTGGGCTTCCACTTCCTTGACTTTGACCTGATAATCGCTTTGGCGAACCTGCGCCAGTACGGCTCCGGCGGTAATGCTGTCGCCTTCCTGCAAGTCACGCAGCGTACCGTCTATGCCTCGGACCTGTTGAATCGCCTCAACATAGCCGCCCACCTTAAAGGCTAACTCCACCTGGGTGCGTGGAATAATTGTGGCTGAATATCGCGCTTTGGTGTCCGCCGAGGATACCTCCACCGCTGTGATTTTCACCGGCTTCGGCAATTTTTCCACCCGTTTGGATTGGCAGGCCCCCAGCCCAACTGTGAGGATGAGGGTTGCGCTCACGGTAACCACGTTCAATATGTTCCGTTTCATTGGTCAACTCCGATTGCTTTTTCATATTCGGCCCTGGCTGTCCAGAAAGCCAGCAGTGCCTGTTGATAGTGATAGTCGGCATCGGCCAGCGTGGCCTGGGTTTGCAACACATCCGAAAGCAACGCCATCTGTGCCTTGTATTTGTTGAGTGCAATGCGCATGATTTCTTGCACCGTTTCCTGCTTGAGTTGGGCAACGCGCAACATCTGCCGGGTTTGTTGAACTTCACGGAATTTCACCCCGACCTCGATCAGAATGTTGTTTTCTGCCTCACGCAGGCTGTTGGTGGCCTGCTCAATCGTTTTCTCCGCTCGTGCCAGTTGGTGCTTCTTCCGACCCCAGTCAAACACCTCCCAATTCACCAGGATCCCGACAGCGGCAAAATTCCGGGGGACAAATTCATTGAAATTGCGCGGGGAGGTATAGGTCAGCGCCAGGCTGACATCAGGGATGTATTCAGATTTCTTGACCCGCTTCTCCAGTTCCACCTGTTTGACTCGGAGTCGGGCCTCCCGGAGTTCAGGCCGGGATTCCAGGGCGCGACTGCGCGCGGCGGTGACATCCATTTCCAGGGTTGACAACTCTGGTACAGGGCTGACTCTGAATTCAGTGCCGATGTCGCGCCCCATCAATTGATTGAGTTGTTCCTTCAAGGTGGACAGTTGATTGGCAATGGTCAGCGCCTCGGTTTCGGTTTTGGCCAGTCTGGTTTTGACCTCAAGTTCCTCGGCTTTGAGCGCCACCTGTTGCACCACGTAATCGCCCGTCACACGATCCAGTTCGCGGTAGAAGGTGAGGGCCTGCTGAAGGCTGGCCAGGGCGCTTTCCGTTTGGAGGATTGCGTAATAGGTGCGCTTGACCGTTGTGATGACCGACTGTTCTTGTGACCGCACTTGCTCGCGGGCCACTTCATCAGACAACCTGGCCTGTTTGACGTTGAGACCGAGGCGGTACTGTTGCGACAGCGGCATCGTAATCTGGCCAAAGAGAATGGCCGTTGGCCGGCTTGGCGTTCTTATCTTGATATCACGGTCCGGAATCGGGCCGACGTTGGCATAATTGCCCAAAACCCCTCTGGTAAAGGTGAAATCCAACCCCTGGAGTTGCTGTGCGCCAAGCGCCGAAAACTGGAACTTCGGCAGCCGAAAAGTCTTGGTTGCCGCCACTTCATCCGTGGCTTTGCCGACATCCAGTTGGGCGTTTCTGACCTGGCGGTTGTCACGTAACGCCAGGAAGATCGCCTCATCCAGCGTCAATATAGCACCCGAAGCCCCCCCTTCTTTTTGCTGCGCCGGGACGCTCACCGGGCAACCCAGAAGGAGAATGATCACCAGTACGAAAACAATTCGATTATCCATAGACTGATCCTTACAGTTTGGCCACCGCAAGCTGGGCAAACGGGGGCGGTTCTTTCTCATTTCTGCTTGAAGTTGTTGCGTTCCGTCGTTTGTTGCTCTTCGAGAGTTTCAATCTCCGCCACAATCGCTTTGATCAGGACTCCGGTTGCCAGCAGCCTGACCCCCTGTCGCCGCATTCGGGTCAACAGGGCTCGCCCCTGGCTGTCAATGAACGTCACGGCAGCCAAATTTACCAGCATCACGCTGGATGGATTTGCCGCCAATGCACTTTCCCAACACTTCTCCAATTCTTTTACCCACGGCCCGACCAGCTTCCCTTCAATCACGAAACTGGTCATCTGGGCCTCATGGTGGGTTGTAATCCTGAGCATCATTTGTTCTCCTCCGTATTTGGGCTCTCGCCACACCAGGGATTGAGAGTTATGTGTCTCATCTGCGTACCCCTGGTTCTTTGGACCGGTCCCGGCTGACACCTCAGGTAATGGCAACTGGTATGCCACAACCCCGACGCACTCATTCAGGCTGCTAAACTATTGAAATTGCAGGAGATCAAAAGACGACAGGCCGATCCTGGTGTCGAACCCTGGTGTCGAAAGTCAAAAGTGTCATCGTCAATTTCGTCAAAATGGGGAGAGTGATGGGGTTTGTGAGTGGTGGATTGCGTTGAAGCCGACGAGGGGTATAGGATTCAATCGTGTCGGCGATTTTCTGCATGGAGCCGTGGGTGATGAATACAGATCAACAATTTGACTCAGGAAGTACGGCCAGGCGCTATGAAGCCCTCCTGCGCATCTCTGAAATGATCTCCGCCTGCACTGATCCTGAAGACCTGGCCCAGGTTCTGGCCGATCAGTTAGACGGCGTTCTCCACTTTGACCATCTTGACCTGCTCGCGTTGAAGGAAAATCCCAACGAAATCGAATGGCACGCCTGGGGCAAGGGGGCACTCCCTTTGCCGGATGAACCAATCGAAGAGTGGCCCATCTGGCAGGTGTACAACTGTCAGGAACCACTCCACATTGTTGACTTGAGCCGCGATGAGAGATTTCCACGCCTCAAGCACTGGGCTGAACTGGCGGGAGTTGCCTGTGGCTCGGTGGCCTGTGTCCCCTTGACCACCCTTCGCCGACGCCTCGGCACGTTCAGTATCGCCAGCCACGCTGGGGGTTCCTACAGCACCGAAGACCTGTGCTTTCTGCAACTCGTTGGGCGGGTGGTCGCATTTGCGCTGGATGACGGCCTCAACCTCAGAAAGGCGGAAGCGGCTCAGGCCGAATTACGCCAGCAAAACAGCCGACTCCAGTTGCTGTTGGACCTGACCAACCGGATCACCTCAAACCTGGAGCTGCGGGAGGTATTGCGCGCGATTTCCGCCAACATCCGCGAGGTTATGGAATGTGACGGGGCCGCCATTTTATTGCCCCATCCGGTGTCAGGAAATTTTCAAATGTATGCCCTTGATTTTCCGAGCAGTCGAGGATTTTTTAAGGAAGAATTGCTGATTGTCCCTGGCCAGAACGACCCGGCCCAACGCGCGCTGGACACCTTGCAACCGGTCATCATCAACACGGTCAATGCCGCTGACATCAGTCGCGAATCCTATGAAACGGTCGTTGCCGAGGGGCTGAAGTGTCATTGTTTTATCCCGCTCGCCAACCGTGGCCGGGCGGTTGGACTGCTGGTGGTTGGACGGACTCGAGAGGGGGACTTCACACCGAAAGATATCGAGTTTCTCAGCCAGGCATCGGGCCAGATTGCCATCGCCGTCGAAAACGCCCTGGCTTTTCAGGAGATTTCCGAACTCAAGGAAAAACTCTCCCAGGAGAAGCTCTATTTAGAAGAAGAGATTCGCAGCGAGATGAATTTTGATGAAATCGTCGGCAACTCAGCGGCGCTCAGGCAGGTCCTGGAACTGGTCGAAACGGTTGCCCGCAGCGATTCCACGGTGTTGCTGCTCGGTGAGACCGGAACCGGAAAAGAGCTTATCGCCCGTGCCATCCACGATCACAGCCCGCGCAAAAACCATACTTTCGTGAAGCTCAACTGTGCGGCGATCCCGACCGGTTTGCTTGAGAGCGAATTGTTCGGACATGAAAAAGGCGCCTTCACCGGCGCCATCAGCCAGAAGATTGGACGGCTTGAGCTTGCCGACCAGGGCACGCTGTTTCTCGACGAGGTGGGTGACGTCCCCCTGGAAATCCAGCCCAAGCTTCTTCGCGCGCTACAGGAACGTGAATTCGAGCGCCTGGGCAGTACCCGGACGAAGAAAGTCAGTGTGCGGCTGGTGGCTGCCACCAACCGCGACCTGGAAAGCATGATCGCGGCGCGCGAATTTCGCAGCGACCTCTATTACCGACTCAACGTTTTTCCGATTCGCATCCCTCCCCTGCGGGAGCGGCGAGAAGATATTCCCTTACTGGTGAGTTATTTCGTTCAGAAGTTCGCCCAGCAGATGCAGAAGCGGATCGAAACAATCCCCGCCGCTGCCATCCGGACGCTAACCGAATGGGACTGGCCAGGCAACGTCCGGGAACTGGGAAACTTCATCGAACGCGCCGTGATTCTCACGCGCGGGAGTTCACTTGAGGCACCGCTCGCGGAACTCCGCAAACTCCCCCTCGACGAGCCAACGACGACGGCGGCACACCGCCAGGAAGAAATTGCCCTGATTGTGAAAGAAACCCTCACGGCGCTCAACAGCCAGAAAACCGAGGCTGACGAACATGCCAGGAAGCAGCGTGAGAAGATTGTCAGTGTACTCACCGAAAGCAAGGGGCGGGTTGGTGGCACGGATGGCGCCGCGGCACGCCTGGGGCTCAATCGCACGACACTGCTTTCCCGCATGAAAAAGCTCGGTATCGATCCAAAACAGTTTTCCTGACTTTGTCAGAGGGATTGCTTCAATCCGGCCAGACCCTCTTCACCCACGGCGGAGGATGTGACACCCGTTTGTATATAGCCTTTCAGAAAAAGGTTCAGAGTATCGTCTTTAGACGAGAGGTTTTTCTTCCGTCCCATCTGGCACTTCTCACGCCTGAAGGCGTTACTCTGAACAAAAATATTTATCTCTTTTGGGCTCGGGTACCAGCAACAAAGATTCCCGTTCCAATGAGAAGCAACACAAATGTCAGCCCAATGATTTTCACAACCGCCAGCGCGGGGTTGGGTTCGCTTTCCGAAGGAATCGTCGCCAAAACAATCGAGAGCGCCGTGGTGAAAAATCCAAGGGCTCCGGCGATTATGGCAACCGGTTTTCCTCCAGGAACGCGCAACACGTCCGGGCCAGCCGGGAAGGATTGAACTTTGATCAACGCTGCAAACATAAACAGAAACGGGATGAAATTGGCGATGATTCCCATACTGACCAGCACTTCATAGGCTCCGCGAACGGTGGTTCCCGCCTGCCCCAAAAAAGCAAACACCGCCGCAACTCCGGCCTGCACCAGTAACGCGACATAGGGTGTTCCCCATTTCGGGTGAATTTTTCCAAACGCCGGCGGCAGGAATTTGTCCAACCCCGCAACAAACGCCAGTCGGGCCGTGGCCGCAAACCAGGCGCCGATACCGCCCAGCACGCTGATGGCCACCAGCAAGGCGACCAGTTCCGAGAGCCCGGAAACGCCAATCCGGTGTTCAACCTTGGAAACGGCCTGCAAAATGCCTTGCAAGCTGCTCACTTCTGATTGCGGCAGCGCCAGCAACACACTCAATGTTCCTAAAATATAAAGCCCGGTAATGACCACCGCCGCCGCGATAATAGCCCGAGGGATGGTCCGCCGGGCATCGCGGATCTCATCACCCATTGTCGAAGCACTCTCCACACCGCCAAAGGCAAACGCAATCGTGGACCAGAACACCACATCCTTGAGGTTGGTACTTGGAATCAGGGTTTTGAAGCTGATTTCGTTGGCCGAGCCAAATTTCCACCACGCCAGCCCACCGAGCACCATTACGATTCCAGTTGCCGTCCACAGGCAAACCGCACCCGCCGCATAGAGATATTTGGTGACATCAAGCCCAATCACATTCAACACCACGGCCAGCGTCAAACCAATCAGCGCGACTGAAATAAAATAGACGGGACTGGTTGACAGGTGTTGGAGCGAATCTCCACCGACAAACAGAATATTTGCGGCGACAAAATACAGCAGTCCTGGAAAATAGGGCAGATTTGATGCCCAGTAATTCCATCCAGTCATAAAGCCCGCATAATTCCCAAAGGCGCGCTTGCTCCAGATATACAGGCCGCCCTCTTCCGGATACCGTGATGACAACTCCAACACACAGAACACCAGCGGCACAAACAGTGCCAGGCAGGCAATCACCCAGATGGTGATGGCACTCGGCCCCGCCGCTGCCGCCGTCGCCAGCCAGCGCAGGTTAAATACCGTGATGACATAGAAAAAGAACACATCGCGAAAACCGAGTTCACGGCGCAAGTGCGCTGACTGGTCCTGATTTTCCATTTTTGCTGAATCCCGGAGATGAGGTTTGTGGTATGAACTACTGTAGCAGGATTGACCGCCAATTAAGAGGGTTCCGGGTTTATGTCCTTTTATGCCTTTCCTGAACCCTGAACCCTGAACCCCGAACCCTGGTTTTCAAACCCTGAACCCCGAACCCTGGTTTTCAAACCCTGAACCCCGAACCCTGGTTTTCAAACCCTGAACCCTAAACCCCGAACCCTAGATCATGGCTTCCGAACTCCGTTTCCTTTTTCCAACCACGGCCAGCGACCTTCAGGTCGTTCGAGCCGTGCTGGACGGAAAAGTTGAAGCCTTCGGGGTCCTTGTCGAGCGGTATCAGTCGCGGGTATTTAATCTGGTCAACCGGATGGTCGGCAACCGTGCCGATGCCGAAGATCTCTCGCAGGAGATTTTCTGCAAGCTTTACCAAAATTTGCATCGCTATGATCAGAGTCAACCACTTCAAAACTGGCTCTTGCGGATTGCCAGCAATCACACGATTAACTTTCTGAATCAACGTCGGGTACCAACCACACCGATTGACCGCGAAGATTCCCAGGGTGAGATTCACCCGCTCCAACTCCCTGACCATTCACCAACACCGATTTCAAACCTGGAGCGTCGTCAACTTGGCGAATCTTTACTCGACGCGCTCCAAAAACTTCCGGAAACCTATCGCCTGGTGTTCATTTTGAAATACCTCGACGATTTGACCGCCGAAGACATCGCCGAAATTGTTGGTTCGCCGCGCAATACTGTGAAAACCTGGATTTTTCGCGCTCGTGACCTGCTCCGAACCGAGCTGGAAAAATCTAATACCATTTAGGGTTCAGGGTTCAAAGTTCAGGGAACTACACTTATTTCAATAGTTTAACCTTCCTGTAAATCAAGGACATGATTCCAAAATGGTATAACCAACTATGATGTCAGTACCACCTGCGTGAGTGGGTGGGAATTGAACCTTCTGAGATGTTGTATGAACTGCTCTGACGCCCGCGAATATCTGAGCCTGATTGAACTTGACGGAGACCGTGCCAGCGCATCGCTCTCTACGCGGGTGATTGCCGAAGCCCAGGTTCATCTGCGCGCCTGTCCAGAGTGCCAGTCCTGGCAGGCAAAAAACCAGCGGCTAGCAGCAGCTTTGCGGCAAATTCCACCAGAGCCTCCACCGGCAACACTCACTATAGATGTGATGGATCAAATCAGATTGCTGGCCGAGAAAACACCGGTTCGGGAAGCAATTCCGCAAATACAACGACCGAAAACCTTTGGGAAGTGGTGGATCAAACCTGGATTTCTGGCCCAGGGGCTGGCCGCCGCCGCCACGATTCTGTTTGTGTTTACGCCAGCCGGAACCGTCTTTTTCACTGGGCTGAGTCAGTTGATACAGGGCCCTGGACCAGCCCAGGTGGCCGGGAACCAGCCGTCTCTCTCTGATGGAATTAGCGAGACGTTTGCCAACATTGCCGGCCAGCTTCATTTCTCAGACTCATTGATAATTCTGGCCATTGTGGCGGTGGCCGTTCTGGGCAACAGCCTGTTGATCGCACTCAAGAAAAGAAAGTCGAACCGATTATGACTGGGCCTCAATTATTTCTGCTTTCAGGACTTATTATCTTTACCGGATGTGGACTCACTGCCGGTGTGCTGCTGGCGCGGATGTATCTTCGTCAGAGCATTGAACAACTCGATAAAACTGCCATCAATCGCTCAGGGATGTATCAATTTTTTGTCGGTCTGTTTAATTTTATTCTGCTGATGACCCTGGCCATCGTTGTGGCTCAGATTCCGGCCTTGCGGATTCTGGCGCTGTTGATCTTCCTGGCCATGACGTGGCTGACCTTCCTTGGACTGACTGCCCGGATGCGCCTGATCGGCCTGGACGTGATGCTGCTGCACAAAACCCCACGTGCGTCTGAAATCATCCAGGTGCTGGTTGGCGGTGCAATTGTGACACTGGTTGCGGCAACTCCACTTTTGGGAATATGCTTTGCTTGTTTCATTCTTATTCAAAGTCTGGGGACGGGTCTTCTCTGGCTGGTCACCCGTCGCAAACAGCAACTGGTTGAAACTGATCTCACGGCTCCGATTCGCCCGCCGGAAACGAAAATCTCGGGCTGAAGACTTCGGGCTTGGGGCGGAAGAACTGGTTTTATTTCATCCCTCATCTTTCATCCCTCATCCCTTGGATTGCCCCAAGCCCGAGGATTTTTCAGCCCCGTCAAAAAGGAGGATTTATGCGCAAACCACCATCACCCAAACCGCCGTCCACACCGCCTCCGAACCCGCCAATTTTGGGGGACACACAGCTTCCGCGACCAGTTCGCGAAGTCCTCAAAAAGACGACCACACTTCCCCAAGACAAGGCTGAGCCACTCCTGGAGCAACTCAAGAAAATCATCGTGAGGTAATCAATACCGTGAACGAGGCGCACCATGATTGAGTTCCTGACCCGTCGGAATGAGTTGAATTCAGTCATCGAAGGCAACGCCCGGCTGTGTTTTCTTTTACCAGTATTTAATACCCAAAAGGTGATGGCCGCCATTGAGTTCTGCCGTAAGCAAAGCGATGGGACCATCACCTTTTCGGACTATTATTTCCTTCATTTCTCAGGAGTTGCCAGTATCACGATTGGCACACTACAATCACAGTATTTCCCAAACGAACTCAAGGATGTTGCAACTCCGTCAATCCAATTGATGGAATTACTCCTCAGACAATTTCGGGACCAAATGATTTTTGAGTGGTATTGTTTTTATGCCAGAGATGAAGTCCTGGTTGAAAAGTTTACCCCTCGGCTTCATTTCCAGTTTGACTTCGCATCACCTGATGCTGGCGAGATGGCTGGCTTTTTAACGGATGTGTATCTGACTGGCTGGCAGGTTTGGATCAATTATTCGGAGCTAATGATTGAAAACCATCTCCGGCAATCGCTGACGATTGAACAATTTACGGAATCCGCACGCCGTTTTCTGGAGGGTACGGAAAGATGAAGTGGTTCAATATTGACCTGACCAACCCCAATCTTGATCAGAGAGACGTTCATAGTTCGAAAATGCAAAGCCACGGATTCAGACGTGAGCCCGAACCCGTGGCGAAAATACCAAAGCTGCGACAAGTCGCAGCACTCCAAATTTTCAGGCGATGCGGAAATACTCTTTCACACAGGCCACGATTTGTGTTTCCGTCAGTTCATCCGCCGGTTCAACATCCCGCACGTGTTCAAACAGTTCTTTATTTCGGGCCAGATGTTTATTGAATTCGAGTTTGGCTTCTCCGGGTCCACAAATGTAAATCGCATCGGTTGGCGGCAGCAGGGACTCCACTTCGGAGTAAAATTTCTCACAGTGCTGCGTAAATTTCCGAGCGACCCGGCCTTCAGAAACAATTTCCTGTGGTCCATATGGCGAAGCTGACCGCGAACCACCCGCCGTTCGAACGTGCTTTTCGACGTCCGATTCCACGACGGTTACCTGTTCGCGGCTGCCTTCAAAGCTCACAATGACCGCTTTTCGGTGGTCAATCCAGATTCCTACTTTGTGTTTCATAGGAATACCCCCTTTCGTTGATAGTCAGTAGTCAGTAGTCAGTAGTCAGTAGTCAAGCGTTGGGATTTTGATCTATTTGCCAGGCGTATGTAGTTCTATTTGTCCTGGTTACGAACTGTTTTTTCTCATGAATGAACTCATTGAAGTATCAGAAGGTTTGACTACTGACTACTGACTACTGACTACTGACTTCATAAAGTCTTCGAAAACCGTTGTTCAACCGGTTTCTTCAAGTAGGCGTCAAAGATCATTGCAATATTCCGGATCAGAATTCGCCCAAGCGGTGTCGCTTCGATTCGATCAGATGACACTGTAACCAGTTGATCTTGTTCGAGTTCGGTCAATGTTTCGAGTTCAGAAGCAAAATAACGATCAAAGCTAATCCCAAACTCTTGTTCAATTTCCGACTTCACCAGCAACGTGTGGCACAAAATGCGGCTGATGACGGCCCGGCGGAGTTTATCGTCATCAGTCAACTGGCATCCGCGCATCAATGGCCAGGCTGCGGTGTGTGCGGTTTCATAGTAATTTGGCAACGTGTGCCAGTGTTGAGCGTAGGTGTCTTCCAGACCACTGATTGAACTCATTCCAAAACCAAACAAATCACAATTTGCCTTCGTCGTGTAGCCCTGGAAATTTCGATGGAGCGTCCGGTCATCCTGGGCACGGCATAATTCGTCCTTTTCCAGCGCAAAGTGATCCATCCCGACATAGCGATAGCCGGCTCCGGTCAATTTAGCGATGGCCTGAGTAAAAATCTCAAATTTGACTTCGCTCGGCGGCAGGTGCTTTTCCAGAATTTTTTGCTGGCGCTTCATCCAGGGCACGTGGGCATAACTGAAGAGCGCAATTCGATCTGGTTGAATTTCAATGACTTGATCAACCGTCGCCAGGAAGCTTTCAAGCGTCTGGTGCGGCAAGCCATAAATTAAATCAATGTTGATGCTGTCAAACCCAAGGTCACGGCAGGTGTCGTTCAACTGCTTGACCATGGCATAAGATTGAATCCGATGGACTGTTTTCTGGACCTCGGGGCTAAAATCCTGCACGCCCAAACTGACTCGATTAAAGCCTAATTCACGGAGCGTCCGGCAATGTTCAGGTGATGTCACCCGTGGGTCAATTTCGATGCTGATTTCTGCCGTCGGTGAAATCCGGTACTGGCTGGAAATCGCGCCGTAAAGGTCAGCCAACTGATTCGGGGTCAGAAATGTTGGCGTCCCGCCGCCGAAGTGAATCTGCTCAACCTGACGCCCGGCATCCAGATGCTCGCTCACCCAGCCCACTTCGCGCTTGATTTGTGCCAGATAGGGTTCGACGACGGCATGATTTTTGGTGATGACCGTCGTGCAGGCACAGTACAAACACAACGACTCACAAAACGGAAGGTGAAAATAGAGCGACACCGGGCGCGGCTGTTCACCCTGATTGGTTCGCGCAATGGAGTGCTCAAAATCTTCCACCCTGAAGTCAGTGGACCATTCCGGAATGGTCGGGTAGCTCGTGTACCGTGGTCCTGGTCGGTTGTATTTTTGGATCAGGTGAAACGGTACGTTCATCGTCGCCCCACCGAACGTCAGTTGTGCAAGCTGTGCAGTAGACATTGGTAAATTTTCCTCACCGGAAGAATGAATTACGAATGATGAATTATGAATTATGAATTATGAATAGGATAAATCATTAAAAATCAATTAAATAGCCTCTCCATAACCCAACTTTCAGATTCAATAAGAATTTGTTTTCATGCTGGCTCGTGCAATTCCTGTACCACCACAGAACAAACTGGCGGTAGAGTTCAGGGAAAAAAGCTCTCATCAATCTTGAGGAAGTAAGACTTTCTGAAAATCCGGGCTTGCATTCGCCACAGATTGAAAGATTATTCATAATGTATTCTCTGAACCCCGACCCCTGAACCCTGAACCCTGAACCCTACGACTATGAACATTTTAAACATCCACGAGCGCCGACTTGAGGCGACCTGCAGTCAGGTCGGAGCATTGATTGACACGCTGGCTTCACCTGGTGATCGGCTTTGGCCTAAACGGCTCTGGCCACCAATGAAATTTGATCGTCCACTTGGTGTTGGCGCCAATGGCGGGCATGGTCCAATTCGGTACTATGTCGAGGAGTACACCCCAGGGAGTTCAATCAAATTTCGGTTCACTGGTCCGAAGGGCTTGAATGGATTCCATATCCTTGAAGTCATTCAGGGTCTGGAAAATACCGTCATTTTGCGGCATACCATTGATATGACAACCCACGGCACAGCAATCATTCTCTGGCCGTTGGTGTTTCGCCATCTTCACGACGCATTAGTGGAAGATGGCTTTACCGTTGCGGAACAATCACTTGGACTCCCGTTGAATGTGCAACCCTGGTCGCTGTGGGTAAAGATTTTGCGATGGTTTCTGACGGGCGGGAACCCCCAGCCGCAACGGTTTTCTTGAATGGGGAAAAGTTGGATTTCGCCCGGCAGGGCGCCGGACAGTAGCCGGTGGGCAGCCTGCTTTGAGGCGCACCCACCGGAACACGGACCGTGAAGTGTTCGCGCCCGGTAGGGCGCTGCAAAAGAAGTCCGGTCATCAAAGAATGAGTGTCGCCAAACTTGAAGTTGATCCAGCGCCCATCCGGGCGAAACCTCTACTTGAGAGGCTTTATGAATCACAAATCCACTCTGGTAATTCTTCTCATCTTGCTTTTGACAGGTTGCACAACTGAACCACCGATTGAACTGGTTCCGCTTAAAGACGGCCCTCCAATGCCGAAGGCGCATGAAGGAATTGAAGCCCGCCAGTGGTTAACACAGCATTCAACGAATTCTCAAATGATTTTAAACCGGTTTCGAACCGTCGAAGAGGCTCATAAATTTGTTGATCGGCTATATCAAGCTGGAGCCGATGGAGTTGTCATTCCCTACCAGTACATCAACCAACTGAAAGAAGCATCAGACAAAAACTCTCTGGAAACGGCTGAAATGGCGGTTGTTTTGCCTCTTGACAAAACAACCGCCAACACAGTGTATCAGGCTTGTTTGACCGAAGAACCCAGAGCTGAAATTGCTCCCTTGATTCCCTGCGAAGGCCGATCAGTTGTGGTGATCATTTGGGAGAAAAAGTAATGATCCTGGTGACCAATCCCCGCCTGAAGGCGGATCTCTGAACTTCTTCAGCCCCAAGCCCTCAGCCCCAAATCCTCAGTCTCCCGTATTCGGCTGAGCCTGACCAACCGGCAGATGTGGCCGGTGCGAAGGCTCTTCGACCAGTTGTGCCGATGGACGGTCCACAAAGTACCGGAACACAAACCATCCGAGCGCAAACACGCCGACTGAAAACAGGGTGTCTCCGATCACACGCAGCCACCGCAGTTTATCCATCAGACCGGTTTGTAAAAATTCCGCCGAACGGGCATACCACGTGCCATGTTCAATGGCGGCCCAGGTCTGGAGCAATCCAATCGGAAGCAAACTCAACACCACCATTAAGATCAGCCCCAGGTTGATGGACCAGAAGGCCACCGCCAGCGATTTGGTATGCCAGACCTTTTCCGGCTGATAGGCTCGCAGGCAGAACAGCATCAATCCAATCCCCAGCATTCCATATACTCCAAACAGCGCCGTGTGGCCGTGAACCGGCGTTAAGTTCAATCCCTGCATATAGTACAGCGCAACTGGCGGATTGATCAGGAAACCAAACAACCCGGCACCAACCAGATTCCAAAATGCCACGCCAACAAAGAAGTAAATCACCCAGCGATAGGCAGCGAGCCATTCAGCCGCTTTTGAGAGGCGCAGATTTTCCCAGGCTTCAAAACCGACCAGCACCAGCGGCACAATTTCCAGCGCGCTAAACGTTGCGCCCAGGGCCAGCACCATCGTTGGCGTCCCAGTAAAGTACAGATGGTGGAATGTCCCGATAATGCCTCCGGTCAAATAGATGATGGTTGAAAACAACACCGCTTTGGTTGCGGTTTTGATGGATAATAATTGAAGCCGCGTAAACAGGAAGGCAATCACCACTGTGGCAAAGACTTCAAAGAACCCTTCGACCCACAGGTGAACCACCCACCAGCGCCAGTATTCCGCCCGCACAATGTGGCTATGTTTGCCATACATCAAACCGGCGCTGTAGAAGAGCGGAATGGCAATACTCGCAATCACAAACAATGTCAGGAGCGATTTAGCTTCTTTCGCTGCCAGCAAAGCCGGTTTAATCGCACGCCAGACCAGCCACAACCAGAACACCATCCCGCCCAGGAGCGCAATCTGCCAGAACCGCCCAAGGTCAACGTATTCATAGCCTTGCGTTCCAAACCAGAACCACAATTCACCTAACTTTTGATGCACACCCAAAAGCTCTCCGATGAGCGAACCACCGACCACGAAAATGAGCGCCCCAAACAGAATGTCCACGCCAAGCTTCTGTCCTTTGGGCTCGCTGCCGCCAATTGCCGGCGCGACAAACAATCCGGTCGCCAGCCACGAGGTCGCAATCCAGAACAACCCAATCTGGAGATGCCAGATCCGGGCCACCGAATACGGCAAATATTTGGCCAGCGGAATGCCATAAAAGCCGTTGCCTTCGACGCCATAGTGCGCCGTAATCGCCCCCATAATCACCTGAACCACAATCAAGGCCGTGACAATGATGAAGTATTTCATCGTGGCACGTTGTGAAGGCGTCACATTCATTCCAAGCAACGGGTCGCGAAGCGGTATTTCGTTTGATTCAGATTCCTTTTTCTCTGATCCCATATACCAGACCAGTGCACCAATCCCGGCCAGCAATAAAATGATACTGAAGATGCTCCACATCACGGCACTGGCGGTTGGGACGTTGCCAATCAACGGTTCGTGCGGCCAGTTGTTGGTGTAAGTAATGGCTTCGCCGGGACGGTTAGTTGCGCATACCCACGAAGTCCACCAGAAGAACGTACTCATTTCCCTGCCTCTGGTCGCATCGGTCAGCGCACCAGGAGGGATCGCGTAGGCGTCTTTGCCGCTGGCGAAAACACCTTTGTAGTACTGGGACAACACTGTGAAAGCTTCGGCCCGAACTCGACTCACTGTGATTTGTTGTTTGACGGGATCATAGGTATTGGTTCGGAGTTCCTGTTTTAACCGTTCCCGAAATGCCGCCTGTTGTTCGGCTGACAAACTGGCATAGTCAGTTCCATTGGCTTCCCGTGACCAGCGATTGAGAATGTATTCGGCTTCCCGATGGAGCCAGTCGGCTGACCAGTCGGGCGCGACATAGGCCCCATGTCCAAAAATCGAGCCAATTGATTGTCCGCCAAGCGACTGCCAGACGGCCTGCCCGCGCTGAATTTCTCCGGGAGCAATGACTTCCTGACCATCAACCGAGACAACGCGAATCGGAATCGGCGGGGCTTCGGAAATGGTTTTGTATCCGACACCACCCAGTACCGCGAACGAAATCGCCACGACACAGCCAAGCGTGATCCAAAGCTTTTCTTTCTGTCACAAATCCTGTGATCAAGATTAGGCAGCCAAATCCTCGAAATCCCATAAGGAAGGCCATTGTTGGTTGAGTTCAACGACTTTCAAAACGGCGAGGGCTTTACTGCCCGTGCGACTCCAGCTCATGGCA
>JACQXX010000114.1 GCA_016208495.1 Acidobacteriota bacterium
ATTTCCTTAGGAAACCCTATACCGTCTTTCTTTTTCAAGTCTCTTATCCCTGTTTTCTTTTCTTTCCAAAGATCCGTTCTGCGACACGCTCTATTTAGAGGGTGATCCCCGGCCAGGCCACTGGCCCAGAATGAGCTTGCCGGGAACTATCAAGTTCAGCAATGGCAGTTCTCCGACTTTGACTTCGACGGCTTCGTCCCCAGGGACATACATATTGACGGCAGGTAACCCGGCGATTGTCGTGACCGGCACCTGGACCAAGGTGAGCGGGCCGGGAACGATTACCTTCAGCAATGCCAATTCTCCGACTTCGATGGCGACGGCTTCAGTCGCTGGGGAATACACTCTGCGCTGGACGATTACCGGCGGGAGTTGCCCTTCAAGTGATGACGTCAACATCACCTACACCCCAGGGCCGACCGCTACGGTAACCGGTGGTGGCACCATCTGTGCCGGGAACAGTTCCACTGTTACCGTCACCGTGACAGGTGGAACAGCACCCTACACGGTGACATTGGATAACGGCGGAGGGACCCAAAGCGGCTCCAGCCCGTTAACTTTTTCAGTGTTTCCGGAAGATTGGTCAACCACCTATTCCGTGGAGTCAGGGACGGACGCTCTGGGTAGTTGTATCACCGGTAGCGGGAGCGCCACGGTCACAGTGAGCCCAGATTTCCCGGCCTATGCCGGGCCGGATCAAACCGTCTGCGGCTTGTTGGCGAGACTGGAAGGCTATTCAGAGGGTGAACCCCGGCCAGGCACCTGGCCCAGAATGAGCTTGCCGGGAACAATCAAGTTCAGGAATGTCAATTCTGAGGCTTCGATGGCGACAGCTTCAGTTGCCGGGAAATACACCTTGCCGGCAGGTAACCCAGCAATTGTCGTGACCGGCACCTGGACCAAGGTGAGCGGGCCGGGAACGATTACCTTCAGCAATGCCAATTCTCCGACTTCGACGGCGACGGCTTCGTCCCCAGGTGCATACACCTTGCGCTGGACGATTGCCGGCGGGAGTTGCCCTTCAAGTGATGACGTCAACATCACCTACACCCCAGGGCCGACCGCTACGGTGACCGGTGGCGGGACAATTTGCCTTGAGAGCATTTCCACCGTCACCGTCACCGTCACCGTGACGGGTGGAACTGCACCGTACACGGTGACATTGGATAATGACGGGGGGAGACAAACCGGCCCCAGCCCATTAAGTTTTGAAGTGGAGACACCCTCAACAACCACCTATTCGGTGGAGTCAGGGGAGGACGCTCTGGGTTGTACAATCACCAGTAGCGGGAGCGCCACGGTTACCGTCATCCTGACAACCGTCAATGCCGGACCTGACCAAACCATTTGCGCCGGCACAAGTGTAGTCCTTGCCGGATCGTTGACTGGTGGCGCGACAGGCCCGATATGGACCGGCGGAGGCGGAATCTTTGTTCCGAATGCAACCACACTGAATGCCATCTACACACCGTCAGATGAGGAAATTGCAGAGGGAATAACGGCCTTGACGTTGAGAAGGGACAACCTGCCGGGAGTATGCGGGCCGATCAACGACACCATGTTCATCATCATCAATCCGGTTACCGTCCATGCCGGACCTGACCAAACCATTTGCGCGGGCACGAGTGCAATCCTGGCCGGATCCTGTGGCTATCAAGCAAACGGAACGTGGAGTGGAGGAACCGGAACATTCAGTCCGAATGCGACGACGCGCGATGCCGTCTATACTCCATCAGCAGCCGAAAGAACGGCTGGAACGGTGACATTGACGTTCACGATGGACGACCCGCCCGCCGCCTGTGGACCGAACAGCGATACCATGACCATCACCATCAACCCGACAGCCAATGCCAATGCCGGACCTGACCAAACTATTTGCGCGGGCACGAGTGCCACTCTTGCCGGATCGTTTGACGGAATTGCCTACGGCTCGGAGTGGATCGGCGGAGGCGGCACCTTCATTCCGAGTGCAACCACGCTGAATGCGGTCTACACACCGTCAAGCGCGGAAATCACGGCTGGAAGCGTAACCCTGACTTTGCTCAACCCGGTCGGGCCTTGCCCGGGAGCCGTGGATTCGATGACGATTTTCATCGATTCCTGCCTCCCGCACATTGCGTTGCTGGTGGCGGACACCGCCAACAACCGGATT
The DNA here is from genome assembly GCA_016208495.1 of Acidobacteriota bacterium. NCBI lineage: Bacteria > Pseudomonadati > Acidobacteriota > Acidobacteriota bacterium. The sequence continues at coordinate 2,153 of JACQXX010000114.1, forward strand.
CAGGGGTTTGACGGAAGCAACTGGTCGGTCATCGGAGTCGGGACCCTCGGGGCCGGAAACGGTCAGTTCCGCGCTCCCGAAGCGGTCGCCTTCAGTTCGACGGGACAACGGATGTATGTGGCCGACACCGGCAACAACCGGATCCAATGGTCAACCGATGGAGGCGTAAATTGGGCGAATTTTGCAACCAATGGAGTCGGATTCAATCAGGTCAAGGCGCCGCAAGGAGTCGCCCTGGATGCAGCCGGAAATCTTTATGTCGCCGACACCGGCAACAATCGGATTTTGCGCTTCAACGGAGGGATTCCGGGGATGGGAGTCCTGCTGGCCAACAAAGGAACTTCCGCCGGACAGGTGACCAATCCCAGCGGAATGGTCGTGGACAACAAATCAACTCTGTTCATTGCCGACACCGGCAACAATCGGGTTTTGAAAATCCTCAACGCCAGCACCGTCATTTCGACCAACACCGGAAAAGTCGTGGCTTCAAACGGGATCGGCCTGAACCAGGTCAGAGCGCCGCAGGGAGTCGCAGTTGACTCCAACGGCACGCTCTACATTGCCGATACCGGCAATTCCCGGATTCTGCGGTTTCTCAACGGGAATTCCAACAATGCAACCACTCTGGCCTTGAGCGGTACTCAACTTGGCCAGGTCAGACAACCTGAAGGCATCACCACAAGTCAGTTCACGTCAGGCTGGCTGGCTGGAATACCGATCATCGTGGTTGGAGACACCGCCAATAACCGGATCGTGGGCCGACCAATCGGCACCGGAAGCTGGTTATATATTGGTTCTCCCGACAATGTGGGGACAGGCATTGGGCAGTTCCGGGCACCATCCAAGATCAGGTGACAGGGTGGACAAGGTGACAAGGTGACAAGGTGACAAGGTGACATCTGACAAGGTGACTATTTGACAGGATGACAACTGACAAGATGACCATTTGAGAAGTCATCATTTTGTCATTTTGTCAGATGTCACCTGGGAGGTCATCCCCCGGCTTTCATTTTCCCATCCACCGGTTTTCCAGCCAGAAACTCGCCAATTGCCCGATCTAAATCCTCCGGGCTGTCTTCCGTCGCGTAGGCACGAGTATCTTCAAAGGTCACCAGTCTGAGTGGAAGTTTTGGGTTTTCAGTTTTGAATTTTTCCCATTGCATACGATTCGCATTCCATCCGCCTGGAACCGTCATTTTGGCATCTGGAGAAGAAATGACGACCAGCATCGGGACGCTGAGTTTTTTGGCCGCTTCGGACAGGTCAGTCGTCATCAGTTCATAAAAGTATCGGTACATCACATCGAGCCGGGTTTTGGCCATCATTTCGGACAAGAGTTTCTGCCGGGCTTCGTGCTGACAGTAAAATGTTGAAAAACCAGACGCAAACTGGAGCGACTGGCTATAGGAACTGTTGGGCCACAGCGCCAGTGATGGCGAACTGTTGACGATTTGAACTCGCTCCTGGTGAGTTGCCGGTTTGGTTGTATCGGCTGGGGAATTCATCGGGCTATACAACAGTCCATTGAGGTTCACAACGGCCCTGATCTGGTCTGGATGATCAAGGGCGGTTTTCATCGCCACATAGGCACCGGCTTGCTGGCCAACCAGCACCACACCGCTCAAGTTTTCCTTTTTGATCAGATTGACAATGCCTTGTTCGATGGTGTTCCACCAATCCGTATGGCTGAAATTCCGAATTTTAGGACGCGGATACGGGGGCGTACCGGCAGCCCCAGGAAGCGTCAGGGCATACATTGTGTAAGCTTTTGCATTGCGGTTCATCAACGATTCATACACCGTCCAATCCAAACCGATGTCAGGGATCAAAATAACCGGAACTGGACCGGAACCGCGTTTTTCAATCTGGGAAAATTCGCCCGGCAAGACAACACTCCCTTTTGAAAGACCAACCGCTGCCTGGACGGTGCGATCAAGTCGGGTTTCAAATCCGGCTGGCGCGCCCGTTAATTGGGCCAGTTTGGTCAATAGTTCCTTGTAGGCACGGGTGCGTTCTTCATCGCTGGCCATAAGTGAGTCCGCTTTGACTTTGAGTCTGGTTAACACATCGAGGTCCTCCGCCGTGACCTTGTCCTGGATGCCCAAATAGGCAAGTTCATCTTCGATGATGGCCCGAATAACTCGGGGTGACGGAGCGTCGCTCCATGTGGGATCAAGCGTCGGGGCTTGTCCCAGGGCGCTGGCGGTCAACAGCAGAAAGAAAATCGGCAGAAAGACCATTCCTGCAACTCGGCACCTGGTGGTCATAACAATGCTCCATTGAATTGTGGTGGGGATGGATCAGGCCGCTGGATGAATCCGGCCTGGGGGTTAGCCTCAACACGATTGCCAGATGGGGAAGGTTGCGCTGATGGAGCGAATTGCCGGATGTGTGTTGTGGGTTGAGGGAAATCAGGGGTGAAGCAGAAAGAGCTTTGGAGTGCTGCAACTTGTTGCAGCTTTGACATATGGCGACTTGTCGCCACTCTTTCTTGCGCGACAAGTCGCTTCATAGGAAAGCGGTGACAAGTCACCGCACTCCAAAGATGTGTGAGCCTTCAAGACCGCCGCACCAATGCCGTTTCGAACTTTTCCCGGCGGCTTCGACTGAGTTTGATGCTGGTGCGATTGCTGAGGACAATGGTGCCATCCCCGTTTTCGTTGAGTTCAAGTTCGCGGACGAAATCCAAATTAACGAGGGCGGACCGATGGACGCGAAAAAACTGGTCCGGGTCAAGTTGCGTCTCAAGCCGATTCAAACTGTCACGAAGCAAATGCTGTTTGCCGGCGACGTGCAACACAACATACTGGTCTGAGGCTTCAATCCATTCAATTTCAGCAACCTTCAGAAAATGAACCCGTCCGCCACTCTTTACCGAAAGGCGCTGCAGGTAGAGTGCTTTTTCGGTTGCTGGTGGCGAAGTCATCTGCTGACTGGCCAGCCATTCAAGCAACCGCCGGTTGATGTCGGCTGATCGGTTTTGGTAAATGTGCGATTTGGCGCGTTTGACAGCCTGTTCAAACCGTTCGTCGTCAAAGGGTTTCAAGACATAGTCGAGCGCCTGGGCCTCAAATGCTTTCACCGCAAACTGATCATAGGCTGTGACAAAAACAATAACTGATGAAAGATCTGGGCCAGCGGCTTCCAGCACTTCGAACCCGTTCATTTCGGGCATTTGAATATCGAGAAAAAGCAGGTCCGGTCGGTCTCGTCGAATGGCCTTGACCGCTTCGAAGCCGTTTGAACATTCCCCAATGATGGTGATTTCAGGATCATCCTTGAGCAGGAGGGACAGGGTCCGGCGAGCCAACGGTTCGTCGTCAACGAGCAGGGTTCGAATTTTTGCTGGTTCTCCAGTCATGGGTGATACCAATGAGGGTTCAGGGTTCAGGGTTCAGGGTTCAGAAAAGACAAAAAAGACGAAAAGGACAAAAAGGACAAAAAGGACGGAAAGGATTTGAATTCAAAAACCCTGAACCCTGAACCCTAAACGGTATGAGTTTCACTCCTGGGAAGATCCTGCTCCGACAGAAACGGAATGGAAATCAGAGCGGAGGTGCCGCCTTCTTTGACGGTTTCAACCACGAAATCGTGATCTGAACCAAAACACGCCTTGAGCCGGGCCTGGACGTTTCGCAATCCAAGTCCTCTGGCTTCGGCCTGGGCAAAATCAGGCGGAAGACCGGGGCCATCGTCGTTGATTTGCAGACATAGCCGTCCATTTTCGCGCCAGGTGTTGATTTCGATTCGGGAAGCTGCAATGCGTTTTGAAATACCGTGTCGCACTGCGTTTTCCACCAGTGGTTGTAAAATCAGGTGTGGCACGCCGGCATCAAGCGTTTCCGGGGCAATATTTTTATACACGGTCAGGCGATCCTGAAACCGTATCTGTTCGATTTCAAGGTATTTTTCGAGGAATTCAAGTTCCAATCGAAGTGGAACCTGTTCATTGCCTGATCGGTCCAGAACCGACCGCAGCAAATCGCTGAGTCCGGCGATCATCCGGACGGCGCCTCGGGTATCGTTTTCACGAACCAGAGCGGCAATGCTGTGCAGTGTGTTGAATAAAAAATGCGGGTGAAGCTGCATTTTCAGGGCCAGTAACCGTGCGTTGGCCAGTTGGGTTTCAAGTTGCGAGGTTCGCAGTTGTAGTTCGGCGGTTTGTCGCTCGCCTTCTCGCAACCGTTCGGCGTACACCATCGCGTGGCCAACTCCAACCAGCATCCAGTACACCATCGGTCCAAACAGCAGAGTAAAATTGATCATCCTGGCATAGCCGGCGAGAAACCCTTGAAGCGATTCAAAGATGCGTGGGTCTGGAATTGCCCATCGTGATACGAGGGTCAACACCAGCGCATAAACAAATCCAAAAACAATACCTGCCGCCAAATGGAATCCGAAGGCGCGTCCACGTCGTGGAACCTCAAAAGGAAACCGTCGGCTGAGATCAAATACCAATGGCGTCGCCAGCGCCAGCGGCTCCCAGTACAGAAGTTGAAAGAACAATTCCCATCCCCAGGAATGGGGTCGAGGGCGCGCCGAAGGGCCGAATGTCACCTGGGCCACAATCAGAATCCCCGGTATCATCCACAGCGCACAAACCACAAGTTGCCGTTTCCAGGCTGGAGGAACAGAAGGGAAGATCATTGAGGGGTCAGGGGTGAAAAACAGGGTTCAGGGTTCAGGGTTCAGGGTTCAGCCCGATGTCTTCCACCCCAGATTGCCATTCCAGAAAGTAATATACTTCGTCACCATCAATTTTCTGAAAACCAAGCTTGAGAAACCAGGGCAAAGCCGGGTTAAAGCTTTCGACATAGATTCGAATCGGTTTGTGGTTCTGGCGACTTTCGGTCATCAAATCAGCCATGATTTTCCTGGCAATGCCTTGCCGCCGAAACTCCGGTAAGAGGGCCAGGTCAATGATGCGAAGCTGGTTTTCCAGTCGCCCAAGGTAGAGCCGACCAACCGGCTGGGTATCGAGCAGGATGACAGAAAAGTCTCCGGTTGGATATTTGATCCGGTATTGTTCGGACTGCGCTTGAAACTGGCTCCATAAGAATGCCCGTTTCAGCGAGTCATCCCACGGAACACGGGCCATTTCTTCGGCCCGAGAAGCTGCAAAGATTTGAAACAAAAAGGATTCGTCATCCTGCTCGATGGGTTTGAGATGGATTTCGGGCATATTTGAGGGCTGGTACTTGGGGAGCATTAAAAAACAACTTCCCGTTTTGGTTTGGAGACAGGTATTTGGATTGAGCATCCCTGTTAGGCTGCCGTTCGGATAGCTGGTGGTTGCAAGGTTTTGGGAGCTACCACCGGGAAACGATTGTCTCTCCGGTCCATCTTCCCCGCGTCGCCCGCGCCCCCAGGAACTTATTTTTTAACGCTCCCCAAGCACCAATTAAGCGGTTGTTGCCGTGCCAGTTTCAGCATTTAAAAACTGGTAAAAGACTGCTTCATAGCTGATGCCATTCTGGTCACGGCTCACTGGAACAATAAAGATATCGAGTTCACCCATCACTGGATGCGAGAGGTGAAGGGTTTGCTGAATCAACTGGTACTCAAGCGGACCCAGAAAGGTCAGTGAAAACTCTTCACACGTGGGTTTTTCCTGCCGAACCTGGATGGTATTGAGTTTCAGGTTAATGGATTGGGTTTCACTGATTTGAACCGCAAAATCAGTATGGAGATGTTCGCGAAACTGGGCAAGGTTTAGATGGTTGGTCATAGGAATGAGGGTTCAGGGTTCAGGGTTCAGGGTTTTTGTTTTGTAATTCTTCGTTTCCTAAATTTCGCCCAAAATACTAACATTTTCCTCAGGTGTGGTCTTTGATGTGGGTGATTGAGCCAGAACTAAAAGACATAAAGGACATAAAGGACATATAAGGAGAGGTTGGAAGTTAGTTTCGTCATCGCGAAGGCTCGATTTCGGTGAACTTTGATTCCACTCAATGACCTGGGCGATTCCCGATTGCGATTCGTGTCCTGAACCGGTCGGTGCTGGTCGTGTCTGGCAAGGTGATGATATTTTGGGCGAAATTCAGATTTGATCCTTAGCTCTTGGAAAGTATTGATTTCTAACCACTAACCACTAATCACTAATCACTAATCATATTCTTCATTCTCAATTCTTCTGTATTCCATTTGGAAATGGGTGTCGGTTGAGCCAGTTTCACGAAAACCAAGCCGCTGGTAAAACCTGACTGCCGGGCTGTGTTTGAGTACCTGCAACCGCAGTGGTTTGTTTGTGGTGGTGGCTTCAGCGATCAATTGGTAGGTGATGTGGGCGCCAATTCCCTGGTTCCGGTATTCAGGCAGTAAGGCAATATCAGCCAGACGAATTTCACTTTCCTGACGAACCACAATCAACCGACCAATGGTTTTTCCTGCAAGTTCAATCACCGAATGTTCTGCCGCAGGGTATTGCATTCGATAAAAGTGGTGCTGGGCTTGAAATTGCATGGTGAAGAAAACCAGTTGGTGGGCTTCATTCCAACCAACCAGAGCGATTTCTTCAATCCGGGTGCTGGCATAGACCTCGATGAGGTCTGGCTGGTCCTCATCGGTCGCGGGCCGTAATTTGGGTTCCGGGTTTTTGGAAAAATCAGGAAAAGACATAAAGAACTGACAAGGTGACAAGGTGACAAGGTGACAAAGTGACATCTGACAAGGTGACAAGGTGACAAGGTGACATCTGACAGGGTGACATCTGACAAGGTGACAAGGTGACAGAGTGACAGGGTGACAGGGTGACATCTGACAGGAGAAAGTTCATCATTATGGTACTTTGTCACCTTGTCATTCTGTCAGATGTCACCCTGTCACTGGTCACCCTGTCATCTGATCTTGGACGGGCTTCGGAACTGGCCGGTTCCGCTTCCAAGGTTGTTTGGTATGCCGACCAGCGACCAGGCGCCGCCAGCCAGGAGCTGGCCGACAATTCGGTTGTTGGAGGTATCACCAACTGCCATAAATGATTGACCAGCAAAGGTTCCAGTTTCAAACCGGCAAATGGTGACACCTTCCGGTTTGTTAACCTGGCCCATGCTCGAACCGGTCCCAGTTGTCATCACGGTTGCGGCTGCCGGATTGCCACCCGGATACGCCAGCACCCGTGAATTTCCAGTATCGGCCACATAGACGTTGCTGAAATTGTCAACGGCGACGCCTTCTGGATTTCGCACCTGGCTAGAGCCGCTTCCTGGGCCGGCCACAAAGGTCGTGCCCGTGTTTGGCGTTCCAACTGTGTTGCAGTTGGTGATCTTGATCACGCGATTATTGTCGCGGTCGGTAATGTACAGGTTAAAGTTGACGTCAACGGCGATACCACGCGGGCTGCGGACCTGGCCTCCGCCAACGCCACTGGTTGCCAGAACCACGGCTGGTCCGGGCGTTCCATTGTTAAACCGCAGAACGCGATTGTTTCCGGTATCAGCCACGTAGAGATTCCCGAGCACGTCCAGCGCCACGCCCTGTGGTGACTTCACGTTGCTGAGTCCAATCCCATTGCTCGCGAGCGTTGCCCAGGTGGTGCCGCTGTTGGTGGTGTACTGAACCCGGTTGTTGCCGGTATCAGCCACATAAATTCGAGTGGCTTCAAAGTTGGCGGTGACAGCTTCGGGCAAACTCAGACTGGTTGAACCTGAGCCTGGCGCCCCAGTTCCCAGCAGAACCACCCAGCTTGTGCCGTCATAGCGCTGAATGCGATGGTTTTGAGTATCAGCCACATACAGGTAAGACAGTTCGGTGGCATTGACCTGCAACGTTGCGGTTGCGGTGTTGCCGGTGCCGCCATTGGTCGAACTGACCGCACCCGTTGTGTTGGTGATGGTGCCAGGCAGGGAAGCCGTGACATCCACCGAAATGGTACAGTTCCCGTTGGCTGCAATCGTGCCGCCCGTGAAGGTAATCACCGAGCTTCCAGCCACTACTGTGACGGTTCCACCACAGCCATTCACAATCGCCGGTGTCGTGGCCACGGTCAACCCTGCCGGGAGGTTGTCGGTAAAGGCCACGCCAGTGAGAGCTTCGGTGGCATTTGGATTGGTTAAGGTAAAGACCAGTGTGGTGGTTTCGTTGAGCAACACGGTTGCCGGGTTAAAGACCTTGGCAATCACCGGCGGTGCCACCACGGTGATGGTGTCGGGTGCGGTGTTGCCGGTGCCGCCGTTGGTTGAAGTCACGGCATTTGAAACGTTGTTTTTCACGCCAGCCGTGGCGCCAGTGACGGTGACGTTGAAGGTACAGGTTCCTCCGGGCGCAATCGTGGCCCCCGTTAAGGTGACCCGGTTGTTGGTTGCCGACGTCGTGACTGTTCCGCCACAGGCTGAATTTGAACCGTCAGCAATGGTCAATCCGGCTGGGAGGTTATCCACCAGCCCAACACCGGTGAGGGATTCGGTGGTGTTTGGATTGGTGATGGTAAAGGTCAGGGTTGTGGTTCCGCCGAGTGGGATGGTATCCACGGCAAAGGCTTTGGACGCGACGGCTGGGGCAACAACTGTGATGCTGGCCGAAGCCGTGCCGCCTGTGCCCCCCTGGGTTGATTGAATATTACCAGTGGTGTTGTTTTGAACTCCGGCAGCAACACCCGTCACATTGACCTGGATCGTGCAGGAGTTGCCAGCCGTGAGCGACCCACCAGACAGACTGATGGTTGAACTTCCGGCCACGGCGGTGACTGTTCCCGAGCAAACCGCGCTGATGTTTGGCGGTGTTGCCACAACCAATCCTGCCGGGAGCAAATCGGTAAACGAAATGCCATTCAGGGTCTGAGTGGTGTTCGGGTTGGAAATCGAGAACGTCAGCGTTGTAGTGCCACCCAGCGGAATCGTCAGCGCGCCAAATGCCTTGCCGATGGTCGGAGGCAGCGCCACGATCAATGACGCCGAAGCCGTGTTGCCGGTGCCGCCATTGGTAGAGGAAACCGTTCCGGTGACATTGTTCTTGACGCCTTCGGTCGTTCCGGTGACATTCACTGAAATCGTGCAGTTGCCGCTGGCTGCAATCGTGCCGCCACTCAGGCTGATCGAATTTGACCCGGCCACGGCTGTGACCGTGCCGCTGCACGCACCAACCACATTTGGCGTACTCGCCACCTGCAAGCCCGCCGGTAAGGTGTCGGTAAAGGCCACACCCGTCAAGGCATCAGATGGATTGGAGTTGGTCAAGGTAAAGGTCAACGTTGTGGTGCCGTTGATCGGAATATTTGGTGCGCCAAACGCCTTGCTGATGGATGGCGGCGCCAACACTCGAATTGTAGCCGTACCGGCATTCCCCGTACCGCCGTTGGTGGTGGTGACTGCCGACGTGGTGTTGTTCTTGGTTCCAGCCGTGGTGCCGGTGACATCAACTGAAATGGTGCAGTTGCCGCTGGCTGCAATCGTGCCACCGCTCAGGCTGATTGTGCCTGACCCGGCGACCGCTGTGACCGTCCCACCACAGACGCCCGTGATGTTTGGCGTGCTGGCCACGACCATTCCGGCTGGAAGTGTATCACTAAAGGCCACACCCGTCAGAGCTTCGGTGGTGTTCGGGTTGGTGATGGTAAAGGTCAGCGTCGTTGACCCATTGAGTGGAATCGTCGGTGCGCTAAAGGCTTTGGAAATCGAAGCCGGCGCCACGACCGTGATGCTGGCTGAAGCCGTGCCACCTGCTCCGCTTTGGGTTGATGAGACATTTCCAGTGGTGTTGTTTTTCACCCCGGCGGTTGTCCCGGTGACGTTGACAGTAATGGTGCAGTTGCCGCCAGCCGTCAACGACCCGCCACTGAGTGAAATCGTTGAACTTCCGGCCACTGCCGTGACAGTTCCTGAGCACACACCGGTCACGTTTGGTGGTGTGGCCACGACGAGTCCGGCGGGCAATGAATCAGTGAAGCTGACCCCGGTCAACGGAACCGTGGTGTTCGGGTTGGTGATGGTAAAGGTCAGCGTGGTTGACCCATCGAGCGCAATGGTTGGTGCGCCAAACGCTTTGGAAATAGTCGGCGGTGCTGCCACGGTAACCGTGGCGCTGGCCGTGTTGCCCGTGCCGCCATTGGAGGAAGTCACGTTGCCGGTGACGTTGTTTTTGACGCCTTCAGTCGTGCCGGTGACATCAACTGAAATGGTGCAGTTGCCGCTGGCCACAATTGAACCACCGCTCAGGCTGATCGAATTTGACCCGGCCACAGCGGTAACCGTGCCGCTGCACGCACCCACGACGTTTGGTGTCGCCGCGACGACCAAACCTGCCGGTAAGGTGTCGGTAAAGGCAATGCTGTTGAGTGGTTCGGTGGTGTTTGGATTGGTAATGGTAAAGGTCAGCGTGGTGGTGCCGTTGAGCGGAATGTTGCTCTGGGTAAAGGCTTTCGAGATGGATGGTGGCGCCACGACCGTGATCGAATCTGAAGCCGTGTTTCCAGCCGGGAGTCCAGCCGGATTGCTTGCTGTCACCGTTCCCGTGGTGTTGTTTTTCGCGCCAGCCGTGGTGCCGGTGACATCAACCGTGATGGTGCAGCTTCCTGCTGCGGCCAGTGAGCCTCCGCTGAGGCTGATGGTTCCAGACCCGGCGACGGCGGTCACACTTCCTGAACAAACTCCGACGATATTGGCTGGCGTTGCGACGACCAAACCTGCGGGCAGGGAATCACTAAAGGCAATTCCTGACAGCCCAACCGTCTGGTTCGGATTGGTAATGGTAAAGGACAGTGTGGTTGAGCCATTGAGTGGAATGGTGAGCGCGCCGAAATCTTTAGTGATGCTCGGCGGACCAACCACGGTCATTGACGCTGAAGCCGTCAGTCCAGGTCCGCTTTCCGTCGAAGACACATTGCCCGTGGTGTTGTTTTTCACTCCAATCGTGGTTCCGGTGACATTGACTGTGACGGTACAGGTGCCGTTGCCAGCCAGTGAACCACCAGAGAAGGAAATTGTGTCGGTTCCGGCAACAGCGGTAATCGTGCCGCCGCAGGTTGAACTGGCACCAGGTGTGGCTGCCACAACGACTCCGGCAGGCAGCGTGTCGGTAAAGGCAATGCCGTTCAGGGTTTGAGCCAGATTCGGATTCCCGATAGTAAACGTGAGCGTGGTCGTTCCGTTCAGCGGTAAGATGCTCACACCAAAGGCTTTGCTCAGGGTTGGCGGCATTGCCACCATCAGTGTGGCGCTCGCGGTATTGCCCGTGCCGCCGTTGGTGGAGGTGACATTGCCAGTCGTGTTGTTCTTGGTGCCCACAGTCGTTCCAGTCACATCCACGCTGATGGTGCAGGAACTATTGGCCAGAATGCTGCCTCCGCTGAGGCTGATGGTTCCAGAGCCGGCAACGGCGGTCACGCTTCCTGAACAGACTCCGACGATATTGGCTGGGGTCGCCACGACAAGCCCGGCAGGCAAATTGTCGGTAAAGGCCACGCCAGTCAGCGGTTCGGTCAGGTTCGGGTTGGTAATGGTAAAGGTCAGCGTGGTGCTGGTATTGAGCCCAATCGCGGGTTGGGCAAAGGCTTTTGAAATGGCTGGCGGGGCCACCACCGTGATTGAGGCATTGGCCGTGTTGCCGTTGGGCAATCCGGCTGGCGTGGTGGCGGTGACATTGCCCGACGTGTTGTTTTTCACGCCGGCAGTGGTGCCGGTCACGTCAACACTGATGGTGCAATTGCCTCCGGCTGCCAGTGAACCACCACTGAGACTGATAGTACTTGAACCGGCAACGGCGGTGACCGTTCCTCCGCAAACACCTGTCACATTTGGAGTTGAAGCCACGACGAGTCCGGCTGGGAGTGAGTCAGTAAAGACAATTCCAGAGAGCGCGACCGTTGTGTTTGGATTGGTAAGGGTAAAGGTCAGGCTCGTGGTGCCGTTGAGCGGAATGGTTGCCGCACCAAAGGCTTTGCTGATGGTTGGCGGTCCAACCACGGTGACCGTGTCGGAGGCGGTGCCGCCGGTGCCGCCTTCGGTGGTGGTAATGGTCCCGGTGGTGTTGTTTTTGACCCCGATAGTCGTGCCGGTGACATTGACACTGAATGAACAATTCCCGGCTGGGTCAATCACGCCGTTGGTCAGGCTGATGGTGCCCGAGCCAGCCGTGGCTGAAATGGTACCGCTGCCACATCCGCCAGTGAGGTTTGGTGGCGTGGCGACTACGAGTCCAGCAGGTAAGGTGTCGGTAAAGCTGACACCCGTCAACCCAATCGTTGCGTTGGCATTGGTAATGCTAAAGGTCAGCGTGGTGGTGGCATTGAGCGGCAAAATGCTCACGCCAAATGCCTTGGTAAAGCCTGGCGGTGCCGCGACCGAAAGCGTGTCGCTGGCCGTACCGCCGGTGCCGCCTTCAGTTGAGGTGACATTGTTGGTGGTGTTGACTTTCACACCAGCCGTGGTCGCCCGGAGCGTGACCGAAATTGAACAGGTTCCACCCGGCGAAGCAATCGCACCGCCGCTAAAGGTCAGGGTGGTGGCCCCAGCGGTTGGATTCCAGGTGCCGCCACAGGTCGTGTTGGCCCCTGGCGTCGTGTCAACTTCCAATCCTGCCGGCAGATTGTCAACGATGCCGATTCCGGTCAATCCGCCCGGATTGGCTGCCGGATTGGTGAAGGTGATCGTCAGCGTGGTGGTGCCGTTGAGCGGGATGCTATTTGGACTAAAGGACTTCGTCACCGTTGGCGGAGCAAAGACGTTGATGGTGTCCGTCGCTGTTCCACCAGTGCCGCCTTCAGTGGACGAAATATTTCCGGTGGTGTTGACGTGAGCCCCAGCCGCAATCCCGGTCACTGTGACATTGAAATTGGCTGAACCTGCCGCCGCCACTGAGCCACCGGTCAGGGTAATCGTTCGGGTGGCTGCCGTGACCGTCAGAACTGAGCCGGCGCCGCAGACATTGTTGAACACGCCATCTGAAACACTCAATCCAGCCGGTAACACGTCGGTGAATGAAATACTGGTCAGGCCAACCGTTGGATTGTTGTTGGCCACGGTGAAGCCAAGGGTTGAAGTACCGTTGAGGGCAATTGAATCAGGCGTAAAGGTCTTGGTGAGCGTCGCCGGACCAACGACGGTCAGGGTGGCGCTCGCTGTGCTTCCGGCGCCGCTTTCGGTTGAACTGATATTTCCGGTGGTATTGAGTTTGACGCCAGCGGTGGTGCCCCGGACATTGACGGTGATGGTACAGCTTGCGCCTCCGGCCAGCGTGACGCCGCTCAGACTGAAGCTGGTTGTGCCGGGTGTTGCCGTGACCGTTCCACCACACGAATTGACGACATTGGGTGTGGCGTCAATTTCAATTCCTGCCGGGAAGGTATCGCTCAAGCTGATGTTATTGAGTGTCAGTCCCGCGTTCGGATTGGTGATAGTAAATGACAGCGTACTCACGCCGCCAACCGGGATCTGATTGGGGGTAAAGCTCTTGGTCAAGGTTGGTGGTGAAGCAACCGTGAGCGTGGCGGTGGCGGTATTACCTGTTCCGCCGTTGGTCGAAGTCACATTCCCGGTGGTGTTGGTTTTCACGCCTGAAGTCGTGCCCGTGACATCCACGCTGATGGTGCAGTTGCCACTGGCGGAAATCGTGCCGCCAGACAGACTAATCGTGGTTGAACCAGCCGTGGCGGTAACGGTTCCAGTGCAACCATTTGAAATATTTGGAGTTCCCGCAACCTGCACCCCAGCCGGAAGATTGTCGGTAAACGCCACTCCGGTCAGGCTGTCGCTTGGGTTGGAATTGGTCAGGGTAAAGGTCAGGGTGGTGGTGCCATTGACGGCAATCGTGTCTGGCGAGAAGGCTTTGGCAATCGAAGGCGGCGCCAAAACCCGGATCGAAGCCGACGCCGTGTTTCCGTTTGGCAACCCAGCAGGTGTTGTGGCCGTGACATTTCCGGTGACGTTGTTTTTGGTTCCGGCGGTGGTGCCGGTGACATCCACCGAAATAGTGCAATTGCCGCCAGCCGCCAGTGAACCTCCGCTGAGGCTGATGCTTCCTGAGCCTGCAACCGCCGTGACTGTGCCGCCGCACACGCCGGTCACATTTGGTGGCGTTGCCACGACCAGTCCAGCCGGCAACGAATCGCTAAAGGCAATACCGGAAAGCGCCACGGTTGAATTCGGATTAGTAACGGTAAAGGTCAGCGTGGTGGTGCCGTTGAGCGGAATCGTAGCGGCCCCAAACGCTTTTGAAATTTGCGGTGGAGCGACAACGGTCAATGTGGCCGTGGCGGTCGTCCCGGTGCCGCCTTCGGTCGAGGTAATCGTGCCCGTGGTGTTGGTTTTGACGCCGGCGGTGGTGCCGGTGACATCCACGCTGATGGTGCAGTTGGCGCCACCAGCCACAGTTACAGTACTGATATTGAGCGAAGTCGAGCCAGCCGTGGCCCCGGTAATGGTGGCGCCACAGTTGTTGACCACGTTTGGCGTGGCGGCCACTTCGACGCCTGCCGGGAGCGAATCGGTAAAGCTGATTCCTGACAATGAGTTGCTGGCATTGGGGTTGGTAATGGTAAAGGTCAGGGTTGAGGTGCCAGTGAGTGGAATCTGATTTGGTGTGAATGATTTCGCCAGTGTCGGCGGTGCCAAAACCGTGATCGAGGCACTGGCGGTGTTGCCGGTGCCTCCGTTGCTGGAGGTCACATTGCCGGTGGTGTTGTTCTTGAGCCCGGCGGTGGTGCCTGTGACATCAACTGAAATTGTGCAATTGCCGCTGGCCGAAATTGAACCGCCGCTCAGGCTGATCGAATTTGACCCGGCGACAGCCGTGACGCTGCCGCTACAGGCGCCGACGACATTTGGCGTGGAAGCCACCTGCAAGCCCGCCGGCAAGGTGTCGGTAAAGGCTACTCCCGTCAAACTGTTGGACGGGTTGGGGTTGGTCAGCGTGAAGGTCAACGTGGTCGTGCCATTGAGCGGAATGGTGCTCGCCCCAAAGGCTTTTGAAATTGAAGGTGGTGACAGCACCGTAATTGATGCTGAGGCTGTATTCCCCTGTCCGCCATTGGTCGAATTGACGTTGCCCGTGACATTGTTTTTCACCCCAGCCGTGGTTGCCGTGACCGTGACATTGAGGATACACGAACCATTGGCGGCAACCGTGGCCCCGGTTAACGAAATGGTGCTGGTCGCAGCAGTTGTGGTGAGGGTGCCTCCACACTGGCTGGTTGAAGAATCGGTTACGGTGAGCCCAGCCGGAAGCACGTCGGTCACGCTCACACCGGTCAAAGCATCAACCGTATTCGGATTGGTGATGGTAATCGTCAGCGTCGTGGTTCCATTGAGCGGCATCGTCGGTGCCGCAAATGCCTTCGAAACCTGCGGTGGCATTAAGATTCGCTGGACCAGCGTGTTGGAAATACTTCCATTTGAACCGGCGGCGCCATCATAGACCGCCACGATGTTGTGGTCGCCAATGGTCAGTGATGACGTGGCAAACGTCGCGATCCCCGAAGTCAACGTCCCGCTTCCAAGTAAGGTTGTTCCATCGAAGAAGCGCACATTGGCGCCGTTGGGTGGTTGGAACCCGGTGCCGGTCACGGTCGCGGTAAACGTGACTGACTGACCCTGGCCTGCTGGATTGGCTGATGAGGTCACAACCGTCGTCGTCTGGTTGATTGCCGTCGTGGTGGGATTGGCCGCACCGGCAATATCCGGGTCATCCGTCAACACATTTGAGAAATTCGACCCGGAAACAGTGCCTTGATTTAAAACCTGGGTTACCGCTGGCTGCGATGGTGAAATCTGGGGTGTCGGTAACGGGTTGTTGACCGTGACGTTAAACCGGATGATCACTGATTCACCGCCTGGAAGTGTCCCAATCGTCTGATTGACGGTTTCACCCGCCAGCGGATTGATCGCCACTCTGGACTGGGGCGGTCGGTTGCGTTGCGTGCCTTTTTGAGAATCCAGGTCATCGGTTGATACTGGTGGAAGGAACGAAGGTGTTGCTTCGGTAATGTCTGAAGTTGCTGGAATGACGCGAACCGCTTTTTTCAGTTCCGGGGCGAACGCTCCAAATTGAGCCGCAAAGGTCGGCGACGCATCGGCTGTCTTTTTCAAGAAGACTGGGAGCACGGATGTCATCTGGCCGATGGCCCAGCCTGAGCTTCCCAGGGCCAGAAGTGGAGTGGATGTCTGGGACGCGGAAGCTGGCGCATAGACTTTGGCTTCTTCAGTGGTTAGGCGGCGCAGGTCGTCAAAGGAAGCGTCAGGCAACCGGCGGATGGATTCAAAGAACATGTTGGCCATCAACTGGTCTTTAAACCGATCACCACGGAGCACTTTCAAGCCCGCGATATGACCCAGTTGCCGCATGATGACCGTCAGCAGGTCAGCTTTGCGGAAGGCTGGGGTATTGGGTCTGGCGACATACAGTTGTGATGAGCCGACACGCTGGAATTCTTCGTCGCCGAGCGGTGACGAGTCCACAAACCAGCCGTATCCAGCCGCCGAATAGTCAACCACGATGGATTGCAGGTCATTGATGGCAATGATTCCAATCGGCAGGTCACCGAGCGAAACAGTGACGTTTCGCATTTTCTCAAGCACTGCTGCCGGGATATCCGCCGTGGTCCAGCGAGAAATCGCCGCCGCTTTGAGCGTGTCGAGTTCTTCCTGGGTCACCTGTCTGACTTTGTCGCGGTCACCACCGTCACGCCAGACGCGGAGGTGGTTTTGACCGCCATCGTCAACGGTCTGATTGGGTTCGGTGGTGCTGCTGCCATCGGGCCTCGGAAGCGCCGGTCCGCAGGTGCCAGCCGCCACCACGCTAATCCCGGCACTGGCGTTGACCGGAGTTCCAGTGTTGGTGGTCGAAATTTGAGCTGATGCTGTGGCCTGAGTTCCTTCCAGAGAAAAGACGGAGGTGCCATTTTCAGCCAGAGTATAGGCTTCTTCAAATCCAGCCGGGAAAGAGGCTGGATTGTACGAGGTGTTGCCCGAGATTTTGGCGCAGAGTGATTTTTGATCCCGTGATTCCACATAGATGCCAGCCAGGGGGCAGGGGCATCCAGGGATATCGGTGCCACCTGTCGGCGCGGCGATGGTATTGCCGGTGATGGTGATTTTATGCAGGCCGGTGGTGTTATTGCAGGCCGGGTCCATGGTGTTTCCTGACCGGCGAATGACCTCAATGCCGCGAGCATTCGGGACTTCGCGGATGATGTTGTTGGTGACTTCGACCTGTGAGGTTCCCGCGCCGTTCATATTGACCCGGATCCCGTTTCCAACCGCAGACCCAGATTCCTTCACCCCAGCCTGACCGATGGTGTTGTTGCGGATTTTCCCTTGCAAGGTTCCGGAAGATGGACAGCCTTGAAACGTGTTGAGCCCGTGACTGCCATTGCCGGCACGGTTCCGGATTGTGGGGTTGTTATTAAAATCGTAGGTGAAGTTAGCGGCGGAGCTTAATGACAGGTCGGCGGCTAAGGTGTTGGTGGTAATGGTGTTACCCGAGATGTTACAGCCATTGATGGAGGCCGACCCGTTGGAAAGGATCTGCATTCCGATTGAAAAGTTATTGGAAACAGTACAGTTGGTGATCGCCATGGTGGTAATGACTGCTGTTCCGTTGGCATCAACCAAAATCCCGTGGTTCCCGGTTCCTGACAGTGTGGTATCAAAAGTTGAATTGGAAATCGAAAGCGAACTCAGCGTCCCGCTGTCATTATCCAGGAAGAAGTGGTTGTGGGGTGAACTGGTCACCGAACAGTTGGAAATCGAGACTGTCCCGCTCACATTGTCAAACTGGATGCCTTCATCCGAGGTGGTACCAGTGTTGTCGGTGATGTTGGTTCGGGCTAATGAGAAATTCTGGCAACTGGTCGCCAAAATTCCATCCGTTCCGCTGTTTTGGATGCTCAAGTATCCCAGGCTCACATCATTGACTGATGTCAGGGTGATGCCGGCATTTGAAGAGCCGGAGCCGGTAATCGTCCCGCCCGAGGCATTGTTTGACCCGCCACCGTCCCCGGTAATGGTAAAGCTGTTGGTCGCCCCAGATGCTTTCGCCACATTGGTCAGGGTAATCCCGTTGGTGGCTGATGAAGTACTGACGCTGGTGAGCACCATATTTAAATTGGCACGTGAGGCCGAACTCGTCCCGGCAATCGAAATCGCCTGAACATTGCTGCAGGCAATCGTGCCAGTGGTCGAAGTGAGTGTGCCAGTAAATGTGCTGACGCCAATGGCCGAAACGCCGCTATCCGGTGCGATGTCGAGATCCTGAAAGTTGACCGTGGCGGCTGAACCGGTGCTGGAGAGCGCCGTTGAGCCAGACATGTTGAGAGCTGTGTTGCCGAAGGAAAACGTTCCTGAGGCGGAACTAGCGATGGAAATGCCGGATTGCGTCGGATTGGTAATTGTCGTGGATGGGGAACTCAATGACCCGATGACATTGGAACTGAACGCAATCCCCGAAGTTGGAGCATTGGTTGACGAGATACCGTCAAAGGTCGCGGCCAGTGTTCCATTCGAAAGTGTCAGTGCGCCGCCGGTCCCATTGAGGGTGGTATCGTCGAGCGTCAACGTTCCAAACCCGGCGCCGGAAATATCGGTCGTGGTGGCATTTCCCAGTGTGAGGCCCTGAATTCGATTGTTTTGGGCGAGTGTGACGGTTACTCCGGAACTGGTCAGCGTCGGGTCGGTACCGTTGGTGGTGGGGAAGGCATCGCTGAAGGAGGGCGGGGTCAACCCGGTAATAGAAGCCAGCGTGGCATCAGCGCCCTGGCCGATTAACTTCTGACCGTTCAACAGGGTCAACGTGGCTGAATAAGCGCCGCTACCGGTAAAGAGAAAAATGTTGTCATTGGCCGCTGGGTTGCTACCAGTTCCGTTATTGATCGCCGCAAAGGCCGAGAGGGAATTGAACGGGCTGGTGAGTCGGCCATCGCCAGCACTTCCCAGGGCATTATTGATAAACCAGATCATCCCGGAAACCGTGATCGAGACGCTGCCGGTATTAGAGCCGACCGCGTTGGTCACGGTGTAGTTAAACGTGTCGGTGCCTTCAAACCCAGCCGGGGGATTGTAGGAAAAACTCCCATCCGTGTTGAGGGTGACATTTCCACCGTTGGTGCTGGTAAAAGTGCCGCCAGTCAGCGTCGCCGTTGGTGTTCCCAGAAAATCGTTGGCCAGCACGCCACTTCCGGCTGGAACCTGGATGCGGACGTTGCCAACCGCAGCATAGGTATCATCAATCGCGACAGGGGATACTTCAACTGATCCACCCACCAGCGTCGTGTTGGCGCTGATGGTATCTGTCAACCCAAGTCCAGTCGCATCGCTGCCAGTGTTGTTGATGGTGATGGTATAGCGCAGGGTGTCACCAGGATCCACCAGGGTGTCGGAATCATTATCAGTAATCAGGGAATCTACTTTGGTTGCGCTGATGATTGGGGCAAAGAGCGGCCCACGACCAGCCGCTGTTTTAAACACGCCTGGTATGCGCCAGAAGGAAGTCGCCGGCGGTTTGGAAGAACCCCGGCTGGTACTCAATCTGGGTGACTTGTCTGTACCTTGAGTGATGTCTTTCTTTTTATAAGGAGCAGGCCATGGTTGGTTTCCCTTTGGCGTCGTGGAGCCAGCCAGCGGGAGTGAGGCTGATGTGGTGATCTGACGCTGGAGCAAAGGCAGGCAGGTGAGCGGTGTTAAAATAAAACAAAGAACAAGGACTCGCATCAGGTGACGGCTGAATGAAGTGGATCCCATGGCTGATTCTCCGAGTTTGAAAACTCAAGTAATGAAGGCTTGGTGTTGATCTGTTCAAAAGTTAAATATCTGATATTAAAGAAAATAGTATTTTTTTTGTTTTTGGTTTGTCAGACGTGCTCAGGTTTGTTTTCCAGGTATTTGTAATAGAGTCTGAAGGGCAGAACGCACAAACACTGATACACTGGAACAAAAGTGCAAATTGGACATTCAAATTTTTTGGCGGCTTGGGTCGCCTGAAGCAGTGGCCTGAGAATGGTAGATTCTGACGTCCTGAGAACAGGAGGCAATATAAGGTTTCAAATCAGGAGGGCATTTCTGCCTCCCCGCTCCTGATATGAACCCGACAATTCTGGAAGGATTTCATCCCAGAATACGATGATTTGGACGGATTGAAAAGGGTTTTCCGGGTGGCCAAATGAAAATCCACTTTTGTATCAGCCGGTTGCTTCCATTACGTTCGTGGCGGAAAGACCCCTTGCATGGCAATGCAGAAATAGAAGGTCAGATACGGTTGCATATTGTTATGGGGTTGATCGCCACCAGCCGGCGCCAGCGCCTCAGGGGCCATCATCCCAAGTGGACCAAAGGGTGGGTTTTGATACGGTGTCGCCCCAATCACGCGGGCAAAGCTTGTGCCCTGTGGGGTTGGGGCATTGGCTGGGCTCCCGGTGGCCATCAGCGCGTGGCTGTGGCCTGGAATTTCACTTTCCAGCAGGCTGACGGTTTCTGATCCACCAGTTTCGCCCAGGTCATGCAGCGAAAGTCCAGGTCCCTGGCCAGGTTGCATTGGTGCTCGCCCCTGAAGGTCAGGGAGCGCAAAGTTTGATTTCCCGTCTCCGCCGTATGTCGTTCCAAGCAAAGAGAAAAGCGCTGTATTTTGACTGATCGGCAGCAACTGGCCATCGCACCAGGCCCAGCCTTTGGGGGGAAAGTTAAAGGGGAAAATCCGAATTTCAGCAACAAATGGGTCTGCCATAAGAAGGGTTCCTCGTGGGTTACGTCAATGAACTGGTGGGTGTCTGAAGCTCTGACACATATGGCAACGTGGTGCCAGTGGTTGAATTTTCAGACCCTTGAGTTCGATTTCATTTCAAGCATGAAGTGCAGCCAGTGACGATTTCGGATCAAGTTGGAGACGGGAAAATCCCATAGAGGGAAATGATAAAATTCACACAGAGATAGGGTTGAAAATTGGTGTGTGGCTGGCTCCCTCCAACCAGGCCGATGGATTGCGGCGCCATGGCCGCGAAACTGCTTGCCGAATCATTATAGACATCCACGGTTGATGCCTGAGCGGGAAGGCTATTGACCGGAGTGGTGTTATTGGCAATGTTGACGGTTGCCAGCAATGGGTGGGAATGGGCCGGAATTTGCTGCACGGTCAGGGTGATTTCTTCGGCGCCGCCGGTTTCAGCCAGGATAAAGCCGTTGCCCTGGTGAAGCGGAAGCCGGCCCCGTAAATCCGGAAGCGCAAACGTACTTTCCCCGTCCCCGCCATAGGTCGTTCCGATCAGTTGGAACAGAGTCTCGTTTTCCGAAATCGGCAAGAGTTGCCCTTCACACAACTGCCAGCCGACAGGGGCAAAATTTCCGGCAAACATGCGAATTTCACCAACATAGGGCTGTGCCATAAGTAGGTCTCCTTATTGTATTTAGGTGGCTGATGGGAAAATTCCCTGGAGGGCAATACAAAAACTCAAAGTGAGGAACGGCTGCATATTCAAATGCGCCTGACTTCCACCCGTGTTGCCAACGGTTTGAGGGGACATGGCGGCCAGGGCCGACAGGGTGGTGGAGTAGGTTGGGTTTGGGGAACCCGCCAGAAGATTGGATTGGGGCACAAACACGTTTCCGGACTGGGTACTGCCACTCAGCACGTGGGTGTGTTCAGGTAGTTCCGCAATGGAGAGGGTGTGGGCCTGTTCGCCACCTCGTTCGCCAAGGGTATGACCGCTGCCAACGTGGATTGGCACCCGTCCGCGCAGGTCTGGGAGGCCAAAATTGACCCGACCATCACCACCAAATGTGGTGCCGAGCAGGGAAAAGAGTGCCTGATTTTGGTTGATAGGCAGCAACTGGCCGTCACACAGTGCCCAGCCTTTGGGAGGAAACACAAAACTCATGATTCTGATTTCAGACAAAAATGGTTCTGCCATACATTTTTTGACCTTTGTGGATGAAATTGAATTCTGGATTGAGTGATAGGTACAGGGAACTGCACCCGGAGTGGTTGCGGAGTGTACCACTATTTCCCAACAAGAACAGCCTGGAAATGTTGGAAAAAAAGAAGAAAAAAACTTGAATGACTGGTGACGCAGGTCAAGGCGTACCACTGAAAACTCAAGATGCAGATGGACTTAACGCTCAGGCGTACCCAGTAATCCGGTTGTAAATCACGTTAAAATATTTGCCTGATGCGTCCTGGCCGCCAGGAACAATAAACATCGGCAGAATTCCCAGGGCATAATGCTTGAATTGATACGTGTTTTGTTTGAGAGAAACGGTGCCTGTTCCTTTGAACCGAAGGGTAAAGGTGGTAAAGGTCATCCTTCCCTCGGAAATTTCATTGACGTGATCTGACTGATCTGTGACTGCAACGAGGGTGAGATTGACCCGATTGATACCACGTCCGGTAACTTCGAACGTGGTGTTGAGATACTGACTGAAAATTTCAGGAGTCAGTTCCAGGTTGGGAGCAACTTCAAAGGAAAATCGTTCACTGGATTGGGCAAGAGCTGCCTGACTGGTTTCAAAACCAGTCAGATACACCCCAAGCGCAGCCCCAGCCGTAACTTGCAGAAACGAGCGACGGGAAAGAGTCATAATTCCACCTCAACTGTGCGAACTCAGTCTCCCAGGTGGTTCCCGATTATCGGGGCAATGAATAAAAATGTGTTTGAAAGCACGAACGGGAAACAAGCAGCGATTGGGAGAGAACAAGTGGCTGCAATCTACCAAAAGAAAGGTGATTCGTCCAGATTCTTTCCAGCGATTATCCGGCAGGGTGTTCAACCCCATAAGCGCCAAGATAAGGAAATTTGAGCGCATTTGGGACAAGGAGATAGGGGGACAAGGGGACAAGGGGACAAGGAGACAAGGGGACATCAAACCAGTTCGTGTGACCCGAACTCACCTCCGATCAGAAGCGGGGAATGAGATCATCCCTGTTTTGTCCCCTTGTTCCCTTGTCCTCTTGTCCTCTTGTCCTCTTGTCCAGATGGGGTTCAACCCACCACTTTTCTGGCCAGGGTTAACCAGAAATAAGTACCTTCTCAAAAGTTTTTTGAGAAATAGAGTTTGGTAAATATTTGATTTTTTTCGTGGTTATGTGTCTTTTGTGGTTCAGGCGTCTTTGGGGTGGATGCTTTTGATAACTCCGGAATTTAAACTAGGTGCTGTGCATAGTTATCTGCCAACCAGTATTGTGCGCTATAAATTTTCAGAAAAATGTTCAGAGCATCGTCTTCAGACGAGAGCGTTTTTCTTGCGTCCCACTCGTCACCTCTCACGCCTGAAGACGTTACTCTGAACCGAAATCAAAACTCTACCCACCGAATCAAAACTGGGACACCGTTTTCGCGGAGTTCGAATTCCAGCAGTCCTCCGGTGTTATCGCGGCTGATTTCAAAGCTGACCGTGGCTTTTTTGGACGTGCTTTTCCCGATGAGCGGAATCATTTTTGCCTGTTCGGTGACGGTGAGAAACGGCGCGGAGTCTTCAACCCGACGGACCAGCAGCTCAACATTCTGTCCGTTTGGCGAGGTGATGTTGTTGATATAGACATCCAGACTTTCTTTTCCAGCCCGGCGCAATTTTTTCAGTGGATCCCCAGGGAAGAGTAACTGATAACTGTTGACGACTTTGAGCTGGGGCACCACTTCGGCTTTCCCAAGTTTTCGCCCATTCTGGTTAAACACCCCAATTGAAAGGGCAGCCAGGATATTGGCTTCATTGCGCCGGGTTAAGACCGGAAGCGTGATTTCAGCGGCGGCACCGGGTTCAAGTGGCTCCAACAACACATCAGATTGTGGGATTTCCACAAAGTAGTCATCAAACTTGACGGAAAATCGGCTGACCGGGCTGGGTTTGGCGCTTGATTGATTGGTGACGCGAAACTTGAGCGATGACGAAATGCCTTCCCGGAAAACGGGTACTTCGGTCAGTTCAATCTTCATCTGGTACTGCGGTGTGAGTTCAAACGAAACTGGCTGCCCGGCGAGCTTGTTTCCGGTGGCGGCGACTTCGATTCTGACTGGGGCCGATGCTGGTTGACCAGTGGTTGAATTCTTCACTGCCAGAGCCGTATCCGCGATGATAATGTCCATCACGTCAGAAATATCGGTCAGGCTATCTGGTTGCAGTGCCTGATTGAGCACGACAAATGGTTGGGGAAGCTGGATGTTTTTTGGATCGGATCGCTGAACCAGAATGGTAATCGTTGAGGCAGAAATCACATCGGTGCTGAAATTGCGCAGTTGAATCCGCAATTTCATCGGTTCGCCCGGTTCAATCAATCCATTGGGAACGCTTTCGATTGCTTCGGCAAACACCAACTGCACCGGATGCTGGACAAATTCATTCATTTCGTCCTCGATTCCACGCTGGGTGGCATCACGGGCAAAGCCTGGATAGCGGGCCTGAAATTCCGTTGCTTTGGCTTCGTTATAAATTTGGGAATAGAGTTGTTCGGTGCGATTGCGATAGCCGTCGGTGCGGCCCTTCATCAGAAATTGCTGATAAAACTGGGGATAGGCAATTCGGTAGGCTTTTTCAATTTCGCCGGTGCGAATGACTTCCACCAGCCGGGCATAGGTCTCATCATAGGCTTTCTGGTAGCTTTCCTGGTATCCGACCCGAGTTCCATCCTCTCGCCCCCGCTGATACTCGGTTTCATACGACCTGACTCGGGCGGCATTACAGCCTTCAACTTCGGCAACTCTGAACGCTTCAAGGTACACCGACCGAAACACATCCGGAAAAACATTCTGAAATCGTTGTTGATATCCTTCGCGATACCCCTGGCGGTAGGCCCGGTTTTCAGCCTGGGTGGCATAGTTGGGGTTTGGGTTGGCATACCGGTAGTCGGGGCTAATCCCGCTTGGATCCTGAGGTGGCGGGCAAAATTCAGGTGAGCTGGCCATGGCTGATGGCGGCAGTTGCACCAGGGCCACTTTGGCAACCGAAGGAGCGTGAACCAGAGAGGCTCGGGTAAACGGACGTGGTGGGTCGGTCAGGGAGTAGGATTCCCGGTAAAACGGCGGGTTGGCCATGCGTTTTTGACGGTACGCATCACGTGCTTTTTGATATTCGATCAAGTCTGCCTGGCGGCGGGCTTCTTCGCGTCCGGCGGCTTTGCCCTCAGACTCGGCCCGAACCAAAATACTCTGGCGGTCAGATTCGGCTTGGCGGCTGCCTTCTTCGGCGCCAAGTTCGTACGCCGCCTGGTAGGCATCCTGTTCAGCCCGTAATTGCCCGGCCTGGGTTCCATCCCGAAGTGCCTGAATCCGAGCGGCGTCTTCGCCGGCTTTCACTCCGGCCAGATATCCTTTCGGACGGCTCTGCTCTTCGCCCTCGCGAAGCCCCCGTTTGTATTCAGCTTCTTTCGCATCGGATTCACAGCGTTGCCCTCCAGCCAAAAACCCACGCTGGTGGCCCGATGCCCGCCCCAAATCACGGCCTCGCTCACGGGCTTCCTGGTCACCACCGGGCTTGCCATCCACAAACCCCTGGCGAAAAGCAGTATCGGTCAGCGCCGGAAGATTGTCTGGCTCCTGTAATCTTCCTGGGGTTGGCCGCTTCTCGTTCTGGCCGTCATCTGATTGGTCTTCAGTATCTTCAGCTCGATCAACCCGATCTGCTTTTCGCTCGCGGACCCGCTGGTGTCGGTCAACTTCAGATAGGGAGGGAAGGTCCTTTGCCTCCTTTTGGCGTTCAGGTTTTGGCTCTTTCCCACGCTGAAAGCTCAAGGCTGTAACCAGTTGAACGGGAAAGAACAAAACCAGCAGCATACTTGATACAACAGTCAAACGGATGAATGTGGGTGGGCGTCGTGGCATATGGATTCTGAACCCCAGGAAATGAAGAATGAAGAAAGTGGTTAGTGGTTAGTGGTTAGTGGTTCTTCTTTGAAAGTATTGATTTCTAAGTACTAAGTACAAGTCCCCATAAATAGGGGATGGAATTTCGGTGATTCCGAATTGGCTTTCGCCCGGATGGGCGCCGGACAATAGCCGGTGGTTTGCCGCTTTGGGCACACCACCGGATCTTTGGCCCACATTGGTTCGCACCCGGATGGGCGCTGGAAGCTGGTTCGGGTCCCGTTTCCCGTGGAATTTTCAGCTCCTCGCTCACCACTCTTGTTCCAGCGCCCATCCGGGCGCGAACCCGTGATGGCGACTCTTTCCGGTGGCCGCGTGTCCAAAGCGACACTTGCCACCGGCTATTGTCCGGCGCCCATCCGGGCGAAAACCAATGTTTCTCCCAGCGGGTGGTTGAATTTCATCCCCTGTTTATGGGGACTTGTACCAAGCACTGACCACTAACCACTAACCACTTTCTTTATTTTTTATTCAATTATCGAATCGTGATAACCAGCTCAACCGTGCGGATGCGACCGCTGGCATCACGACCGCTAAAGACAAGTGTTTGCTGGCTTTGCGGCGCGTTGTTTTTAATCTTGACGGTAAAGCTCACGCTGGAACCACTCGTGGTTTGGGAAGCTGGTTTAAATTTGAACCCGGCGAGGGCCGGCGCGGTCACGGTAATCTGATCAGTCAGGCCATTGGTCCGGGCAATCGCCAT
This sequence comes from Acidobacteriota bacterium, assembly GCA_016208495.1. Classification (NCBI taxonomy): domain Bacteria; kingdom Pseudomonadati; phylum Acidobacteriota; species Acidobacteriota bacterium. Next base: position 28,618 of record JACQXX010000114.1, read on the forward strand.
TGTCACCGTGATTTTCCCGCCACGGGCCGGTGTTGGATTGGACGCGGTTGCGGTCAGTGAAAAATCTGGTCCTTCGACAACAAAAGCACTCTCTGAGGAAGCGCCTCCGGTCGGAGTGATCACCGAAATTGCCCCAGTTGTCGCCCCAGTCGGAACCGTGGCTCTGAGTTGGGTATCTGAAAGAACCTGAAAGGCGCTTGCTGCCACATTTCCAAACCTGACGCCACCTGTATTTGACAGGTTCATTCCATTGATTGTCACTTGAGTGCCGACTGGCCCTCTTTGTGGTTCGAACCCCAAAATCTTTGGGATTTTGACAATCACGGTAAATGCTTCCTGGCTTGTCGCTGTGCCATTGGCTGTCGTGACGACAATCGGACCTGAGTCAGCACCAATCGGAACTGTTGCCTGAAGTTGAGTACTGGACAGGACTTCAAACGGGGCAGATGTCCGGCCAAACTGAACATCTGTGGTTCCGGTGAACTGCGTGCCATTGATGGTGACCACGGTCCCTGACTCTCCGCTGGTTGGGCTGAAACTGGTAATCGTCGGAGGTGCGAAAGTAACTGTGAATGATCCGGCACTCACGGCTGTTCCTTTCGGCGTGGTTACACGTAGCTGACCGCCCGGAGTTCCAGAAGGTACGACTGCCGTCAGTTGATTGGCTGAAGCGACAGAAAAACTGGTGGCAGGGACGTCGCCAAACCGAACCTGAGTGGCACCAGTAAAATTGCTACCACTGACGGTGACCGTGGTTCCAACCGGGCCGGAAGCTGGGAAAAAGCCGGCAATGGCCGGGGTTGGGTCTGGTTGGGCCGCCAGTGAAACCTTCCAGGCACCGCGTCCGTGGGTAAAAGCCACCAGGTTTCCATTGTCCTGACACAGGGTTTGGACCACGGTGTTGGCAAATCCGGTGTTTTCAACCAGCCAGGTGCGACCACTGTCAAGCGTTGTAAAAACCCCGAGGTCGGTGCCGACAAACACTCTGGCGCTATTTCCTGGGTCAACCAGTACCGAATGCACCGGGAGATCCGGCAATCTCCCGCTTCCAACGCCATCAAACGGCATCCAGCTCGCCCCGGCATCGGTGCTTTGCCAGATGTGGTTTCCACCAAAGGTCGAATAAGTCGCATACACCACAGATGGGTTTTTCGGATCAAAAGCCAGCGACGACACAAACCCTTCGCGTGGCTGAACAGCGGGCCACACTGTTTCGCGATTGGAACTCAACGCGGCTGTCGTTCGGTGGATAAATCCATCGGCGCGACCAGCCAGCACGATGTTCGAATCCTGAGGAGAAATCGCAATCGCGCTCACGCTTGAAAAACTGTCTCCTTCATAGAGCGGGGCGCTGCCAAAATCCCAGAAAACCATGGCGTTGTCACATTGCCACATGCGTTGTCCACCGGTCCAAAACCGCTTTGGATCTTTCGGATCCATGGCAAACGGAGTGATGAATAAAAATCTGCGGTCAGCCAGTCCAAATGATCCGATTTCGAAGGTTCGTCCACCGTCATTGGTGACATAAAAGCTGCCGTTTGGTGTCGAAACATACTGGGTCAGCAAATTGACTGGGTCAATCGCCACATAGCCGCCATCACCGCCAAACACACGTCCCCAGTTGATTCCGGTTGAATCGCCGCCGCGAACGGTGCCGTTGTCCTGGGTGCCGCCAAAATAAAAGCGGGCATTTTGATAGGCTGTTCCATGGTAAAACTGGGTAACAGAATAGCCATTATTGAGCGAACGCCAAAACACACCGCCATTTTCAGTGCTACAGGGAGCCTGATCGCCTTGAGCAGATGGGCCACGGGCATTGTCGGTTCGTTCAATCCCACCATCACTGGTCACAAACATGGTTTGATTGCGCACCCCGTCATATTGCGGATGAAACACAATGTCGTGATGGTCGGCATGCGAATAGCGTGGTGACTCAGGTGATGCCCACCAGTGACTGATCAGCCCCCAGTTGGCGCCGCCGTCGTCTGATCGGAACAGGTCAATGCCACCGGCAAACACGATGTCCGGGTTGAGCGGGTCAACCGCGATGACATTGTCCCACCAGCCTTGATTGAAAAAGGTGGTGGGGCCGCTAAAAATCCGGCACTCGTTTAAAAAGGCAAAAATGGTATTTGAGAGCAACACGGTGTTCAGCCGGGTTGGGTCGGTATTGCGCACGCGGGCTGACCAGGAACCGGTGTCGCCGTTTGAAGTTGACCGAAACACCGCGTGAAGCCCATGGGTGTAATTAAAATCAAACCGGCTCTCGATGCTGGCTGACATGGCATAGACGGTACTTTGATCCGAGGGAGCAATTGCTAAAGACGTCCGGCCCATTCCGGTTTCATTGAGCACGGTTTCCCAGTTTCCATTCCCTGCTGCATCTTTGTTGCGCAGGATTGCCGCCTGGGCAAAGGTGCCAATCGTGGCAAACAGGAAGTCAGTCGGCTGGTCAGTTCGAATTGCCAGATCCATCGCTCCGCCGCGCACATCGGTGGCATGGACCTGCTGCCACGAGGCGCCGCCGTCGGTTGTACGCCAGATGCCGGTTCGGGTGGCGGCATAGACCCGGTTGGGGTTGGTCGGGCTGACGACCAGATCATTGACATACTCGAAATTTGAGTTGTTGATCGTGTCGGGCAGATGTTGCCAGGTGGCGCCGCCATCCGTAGAGCGAAAGATTCCATTGCCAGATGCACCACTTCCGCCACGAGTCACGTCAAGTGACAGAAACCCTTCGCCTGTTCCGGCATAAATCACAAACTGATCAAGGGTTGGACCGGGCACCACCGCCAGCGCACACACCGCCAGATTCGCCAGGGCATCGGTGAGTGGTTTCCAGGAGCCGCCTCCATCCGTAGATCGCCAGACGCCCCCGCTCACGCCCCCAGTAAACAGAATGGATGGATCCGTCGGATTGACAAACAGTTTCCGGGTGCGTCCCCCAATATTCCCCGGTCCAAGTTCGGTCCAGGCGCCGAGTGACTGGCGTTGGGTGTCGGAGAGCCGTGTTTGCCGGAGCTGCTGACGCGACGGAAGTTGTTTTCCAAGTGCCGTTGAAACCTGGGGCATGGTTTCCATCTGTTCCAGCGCCTGAATGTAGCGTTGCATCGGAAGGGGCTCACCTGGGCTGATGGTTCGTTTGCGGTAGTCCCACTGAAGTGCTTCTCCTGGCTGGTCAAACCGCATCCGCTTTTGCTTGTCAGCCAGGCGTTTGGCCAAAACCGGATCCACCGGTTTTGGGTTGGTTTTGACCGTGCCGATTGGGGATTTTCGACCCGATTGGTGCAAAGTAGGTTTGCCAGAGTTGGAATGTCCAGCATAGGATTGCGGCGCACGGCGTTGCGCCAGCACTGGAAATTCGCCTGCGACACCTGCCAGCAAGACACACCAGAGCCCGATTCCTAAAAAAACAACTGGTATCTGGTGGCCAGACACCGGAAATCCGCGTGAACCTGAAACGTGCATAAAGTATTCATCCAAATAGCGAAAGAGGATCAAAAACGCTCATGAGCCGAGCTGTGATATTTGATTTTGATGGAGTGATTGTAAACAGCGAGCCCATTCACTTTCAGGGGCTCAATCGGGCGTTAGCACCCGAAGGAATTGATGTTTCTTGGGAACAATACCAGGAAAGGTATTTGGCTTTCGATGATAAAACCTGCTTTTCGGCTGTCTTCCAGGATTGGGGATGTGAACTTTCTTTGAGTAAGCGAACTGAATTGATTGAACGCAAGGCAGAGATTGTCCATCAGTTAATGGAAGGAAGGGAATCGCTTTTTCCAGGCGTGATGGAATTGATTCCTCGCCTGGCGACGATTGTTCCCCTGGCCGTGAATTCAGGTGCTTTGCGAGCCGAAATTGAACTGGTTCTGACTGGAACTGGTCTCCGGCATCATTTCACCACGATTGTCAGTAGCGAAGATATAACTCGCTGTAAACCGGATCCAGAAGGGTATCTGCTGGCCTTGCAACGTCTTAATGAGTTTCTCAACCCTCATCCGTGGCTCCAGCCAAAAGATTGCTGGGTGATTGAAGACTCGGTTCAGGGGGTTGAATCTGCCATCCGGGCCGGAATGAAATGCCTGGCGGTGACCAATTCCTACCCGGCAGAGGCGCTCAGTCGTGCCACCCATATCGTTTCAACCCTGGAAGGCTGGCAGCCTTGAATGAAGAATGAAGATGGTGAAAAAAAGGACATAAAGGACATAAAGGACATAAAGGACCAGGTAGAAGTCGGTTGTGTGGGAGTGACGCGGGTGGTACTGACAAACCCTCTATTCCCAACACCAACCTGGTCGGCACTGGTCTTTCGGCAACGTGATGATAATTTGGGCGAAATTTAGGCAATTCTTCATTCTCAATTCTTCATTCTGTTGACTTCCTGCCACACCAAATGCCCACGTTTGTGGCAGAACCACAACACCTCTCGGTCAGCGATTTTTGGGATTTTTGAGAAGTACCTGTATTTGTGGAATTTGCAAAATTTTGATGTGGGTTCAAAATTTGGTATGCAATATGCAGAGGCTTTCAACGGTTTGTATTTTCAATCCAATCACAATCAAAAGGAACGAGCGAAAGGATCCATCCAGAGATTTTGCCAGGGAAACGTCTTCCCAAGTTTTTTCAACCAAGCCCCACCGCGTAAGAAAAAACCTGGCTCCAGCTCGTGAGGAATCAATGAGACCACAAACGACGCTTGCTCGCGCCGTCCATACCACCGGGATTGGTTTACATACCGGTACTCCTGTTGAACTGACCATTTTTCCAGCCCCCCCCGATACCGGGTATGTTTTTCGCCGGGCTGACCTCAACGGCTTTGAACTCTCCGCCACGCCCCATCACGTTGCCCACGTCAGTTATGCCACCACCCTGATGCGCAAAGGGGTGATGGTCTCCACCGTCGAACATCTCCTTTCCGCATTGCACGGATGCCAGGTTGACAATGCGATTATTGAACTTAACAGTTTTGAAGTTCCGATTTTGGATGGCAGTGCGTTGCCGTTTGTCGAACTCATCGAAGCGGCCTCAGTCGTTGAACTCCCCGCCATTGGACAAACACTGCGGATTTTGCGCTCAGTTGAAATCATTGACGGTGCCCGCCGAATTGCCATTCATCCGTATCAAGGGTTCCGGATTGAGAGCACCATTGATTTTCCCCACCCCGTGATTGGTCGTCAGACCAGTGCCCTTGACCTCACCCCCGAAAATTACCGTCGCGAAATAGCCCCGGCCCGAACCTTTGGGTTCATCCACGAAGCCGAAGCCCTCAGAAAAAGCGGGCTTGTGCGTGGTGCTTCGCTTGAAAATGCGGTGGTGCTCGACAAGGAAAAAGTCCTGAACCCAGAGCCGTTGCGGTTTAGCGATGAATTTGGGCGACACAAAGTCCTTGATATCGTTGGAGATCTGGCTTTGTTAGGGATGCCGATTGAAGGACGAATCGTGGCTGAGCGTTCTGGTCATGGGCTTCATTCGGCCCTGATGGCCAAACTGATTCGCGAAACAGACGCCTGGGAAGTCACTGAAGCCGATGTTGACCTGCCAGCCATTCTGGCCGCGAATGGCTTTTTCCGTGAAGCGGTGCGTGCCTGAGTGAATACAAAGCGAGTAGCGAGTAGCGAGTAGTCAGACATTCTGCGTCAAAGTGTTTAAAATAGGCATAGAAAAAGGCAGGGAGTTAAAAAACCCTCTGCCTTTCTATTTTTACTTCAATCACTTTCACAAAGTGGTTTGACTACTCGCCACTCGCTACTCGCTTTTTCTGCACTACTCGCTAGTTCACTCCCTCAGTGCTTGGGAATCGTCAATTTTTGTCCAACCTGGATCTTATTTGGATCATTGAGGATATGGCGATTGGCTTCAAAAATCTGCTGGTAGGAGAGCTTGTTTCCGGTCACTTTTTTGGCAATGCCAGAGAGCGTATCGCCTGATTTGACTGTGTATTCACCAAAAATGTCATCGCGGGCAACCGACCAGTCAAACACCAGGTCACCGTGATTCAGGTTGGGATCAATTTCTTTGATTGCGTCCCAGAGCTGGTTGGCCGCATATTGATGCGGAGCATTGGCCTTGAGAACCAGTTTGCCGCCGTCTTCAGTCGCGCTCAGCGGGTCGCATCCAAGTTGTTGGGCCAGATTGTACACACTGCTGTATTTGTCGGTGAGTGACATATGTCAAAAAGCTCCTTAAATAGGTGTGATTTTGAAAAGGGAAGTGGTAAAAGATCCACCTTGATCAAACGGGGCCAACTCTAGCTGGTTCTCGATTTGAGATCAACCTGTCATACTTCACAAAATACCAAAGCGGTGTCAGGCCACCGCACTCCAAACAATAGTAGATCTTATGAACACCAAACGAACTCCGCTGGTGATGATTAACACCGGCAATGGAAAAGGCAAAACCACGGCGGCGCTTGGGCTTTTGATGCGTGCCGCTGGACGCAACTTCAAGACCATCATGCTGCAATTCATTAAAACGACTGAAGATCCACGCTTTGGCGTCTATGGCGAAATTTTGAGTGCTCAGAAACTGGGAATTGAAATTTTATCACTTGGCGATGGCTTCACCTGGGACACCAAAAACCCTGACCAGGATAAACAAACCGCCCGCAAAGCCTGGGAAGTCTGTGTCGAAAAAATCAATTCCGGGGTCTATGACATCGTGGCGCTGGATGAAATTACCTACGCGTTTCACTTTGGCTGGCTCACGACAGAAGAGGTCATTGACGTCCTCAAAAACCGTCCGGCAAATCTGCATGTTGTCTTGACTGGGCGCAACGCCCCACCAGAACTGATTGAATTTGCTGATCTGGTGACCGAAATGACGGAAATCAAACATCCGTTTACTGAAAAGAAAGTCGTGGCTCAGTTGGGGATTGAGTTTTAGTCAGTAGTCAGTAGTCAGTAGTCAGTAGTCAGTAGTCAATAGTCAGTAGTCAAAACCCAGATCGTTGAATCCGTAAAATTCTTGAAAAGGATTGTTCTTAAATGACTCAACTAAGTGAGTTAGCAAAAGTTATTTGAAAAATAGCGAATGAGAGTTAAGCTCGACGGATGAGAAAAGCGAGGAGTCCATCAGAACTGGGGTTGAGTCGGCACGATGAGCGACGACTCAAAAAAATATCTTTCTGTCACAAATCCTGTGATGGACAA
>JACQXX010000115.1 GCA_016208495.1 Acidobacteriota bacterium
CCAACCAATTTTATGGTCAATCTCATGGCTGGATTGATTGCCTATACCTTTCAAGAAAAGAAGCCATCTCTCAATCTTCGTCCCGATCTGGTGGGGAATTTACCAGCGGTTGCCTTCTAAAATTACGTCGAACTCACGTTATTTATTATCCGGTGACTGCTTGGTTCCGACCACAAGCACGACCGTACACTCTGAATCATTTTTTCCACTGATGGTGATGCTGCAGGAGCGCTCCCCTTTCTCGGCCACCATTGGCGCCACACTGGCACCCAGGAAGGGAACTTCAACACTGGTTGAGGCTTTTACTGTCCACCCTTGTTTCTTCAATTCACTTTCATAAAAACTTGAAACGGTTTTACCTGCGGTTGGAGCAGTGTAAGTGAGGACATAGGAGTCTCCGTTTGCGGTTTCACTGGTGATGGCACCGCCACTGTAAAACGGAACATCCGTTGGGAGCTTTACTGGTCCTTTTGATGTGGTGGAACCAGTCGGCGATTCAGACTCTTTGCCTGAAGGAGCTGGCGATTGGCCAGATGGTGTGGCTGGTGAAGTTGAAGGTGAATTTTCTTTCGGCGTTGCCGCTGGTTTCGGCGTGGAATCACCTGGCAAGGTACACCCAGTGAACAGACTGGCACTCACACAAAAACTGACTCCAATCACTGCACGAAGCAAATACTTCATAGAAATCTCCCCAGATAATGAAGGACAAACCTGTACACTTGCCCCTCGGAATAGTTAAAAAGCTGATTATCCTGATTTCATATCCCTTGAGCGAGTTGAAAACAGGTTTTTAAGGCTTTAAGCACAGTCACCTGTTCAAAGTAATCAGGTGGGGAAATTCACTTCGCTACTTCGCTTGTTGTTTTATGACCAAATCCCAGGTTCCAAACTCTAAACCCCGACGACATCGGCTTGATCAATGGCTGGTTGACCATCATCTGGCCGAGTCACGCCACAAAGCCCAGGCGTTGATTCTGGCCGGGCAGGTGCTGGTTAATGAACAACGGGCCGAAAAACCAGGTCAGCTTGTCCCCGAACAGGCACAGGTTCGAATTCGTGGCGAAGCCATGCGCTATGTAGGCCGCGGTGGGCTCAAGCTTGAAGGTGCCCTGCGCACCTTTGGTCTGGTGGTTGAACAGGCCGTATGCCTTGATGTTGGGGCCTCGACCGGCGGTTTTACCGATTGCCTGCTGCAACACGGGGCGACTCGGGTCTATGCAATTGATGTTGGCACCAATCAGTTGGCCTGGAAGTTGCGCAACTCGCCTCAGGTTATTGTCCGAGAACAGGTAAACGCCCGGTATTTGCAACCATCTGATTTTCCTGAGCTTTTTGATGTTGTGACGTGTGATGTGTCATTTATTTCACAGGACAAAATTCTCCCAGCAGTTGCTTTGTTGATGAAACCTGGTGCCTTGCTGATCACACTCGTCAAACCACAATTTGAAGTTGGTCGCGAGGATGTTGGCAAGAAAGGCATTGTCAAAGATCCTGCATTGCACCGCCGGGCAATTGAAAAAGTAGCGCAGGTAGCACAGGTGGCTGGCATTCAACCCTGGCACGTGATGTGTTCGCCAATTGAAGGCGCTGATGGGAACCGGGAATTTCTGTTGATTGGGAAACGTCAGGCGGCTGAAGGACTGGATGGGTTCCCAGAGGTTGATTTGACGCTGTGGCAAGCTGAACTTCAGGCACTGTTCCGGAATGAATGAAGAATCCATCTAGTGATTAGTGGTTAGTGGTTAGTGGCTAGTGGTTAGTGATACCAGTTAAGAATTAAAAAACTGTTCGTTGAAAACAAAGGGTTTATCAAAATTTCAAATTTCAGATGGTGGACCTGCTGCTTGTGAATTGTTGATTCTGAAACCTCAATGTCAACCCTTCACTCGCATCACTAATCACTAATCACTAACCACTAGATGGCTTCTTCATTCTTCATTCTTCATTCCTGGTTTAAAGAGGGTGCTGTGAGAATTTGAGCTATGCTATAGTCGCCAACTATTCCTGGTTCTTGACTGATCGGCTCTCGTGCATCACCGATTTCAGTCGCTCGAAGGAATCAAGACATCAATCAACTCATTTATTTAATTGAGAGGGAAGTCAGTTTATGAATATCTCCGAGCGCCGTATCGGTTCAGTTGTGATCCTTGACCTTCAAGGGAAGATCCTGTTGGGTGATGGTGACATTCAACTCAAGGAATACATTGCCAGATTGATCGAACAGGGTGAGCGCCGCGTCTTGTTGAATATGGCGGGTGTGCCGTATATGGACAGCAGCGGCCTTGGCGAAGTCGTCCGATGTTTTACCGCCGTCAAGCGCGCGCCTGGCGGAGGGGAACTCAAGCTGGTCAATTTGACTCAGCGCATTCAGGATCTGCTGACGATTACCAAATTAATCACGGTTTTTGAAACATTTGAGAGCGAAGAATCCGCGCTCGGAGCGTTTAAACCTCAAGATGCGCAATCGCCTTAAGTCGGTCGGATTTTTAATCTGTCGGTTTTGGGGACACAAAAAACTATTAAAATTTGTTCCCCCTATGGCATCATCGTTTTTCTTCTAAGGTCACCGCACTCATGGATCCAATGACGCCAAAACAGGCCAGCGGTCAGACCCTGAAGGGAAAGTCCCCGAGCTGAATTCCAGGCCCAGCTCCAGTCACCAATCCCCGGTGAATCAATCCAAACCCTGAATACAAAAGGTTGAAGGGTGTTAGTTTGTCCTTAGCTCTTACAATCAGTCGGTTCGATTTCTAACCAAATCCAGGCGCATTACCCATCTTGAATAGACTTTATTGGAAATGATCATTTTCCCAGCCCTGGTGTGTGTCAACGAGGGCGCACCCTGGCTGAGAACCAGACTCCAATCGGTCTCGATGATTTTGATGGGGTTCATCTATGAACACTTCGCTTTAACCCAGGCGTGCGCATCACGCTGAAGTGTCCATCAATCCCAAGAGATCCAGGCGCCAGCGGAAATAGACCCAGGCATCTTCATTTTCTGGTAGCTAACTGTAAGTGACACTTGAGGTTTGATGGGGGTTCTCATCTTTCTTTTCACTTTGTCCGGAGGTTTTGTCATGCTCAGAAAGTTACCCGATCCTGTACTTATTTCAATCCTTCGCCGGTTTTCACGGCGAAACCTGGTGATTGGTTTGTTTGGTGTGGCTTTGATTGCCAGTGGCGTGCTGATTGGTGGGTTTCCTCGCTTGCAAACGATTTCAGCTCACCCTCAATCAACCAAATGCGGCACCAGCGGGAAGCCAATCAACCTTGCCTTTCCCAGTAATTTCAAAGTGCCACACTCAAAAATTGACCGGAGTGTTGCTTCCAACCTTGATTTAGAAGCACTTCGGGCGGCATCTCGCTCCTTTACCCCAGCCGCAATTCCGGCCAATACCCCGCTGTCAAGCCTGACATTTTTGGGGGATGCGCTTCTCTCGGATGTGGACGTCTATGCCGACACCGATGGCAATGGCAGTCCAAATGATTCTGCGAAGGAAGATTTTGTTACCAGCCCGGATCCAGCCAGCGAAGTGACAACCAGTATGGCGATTAGTCCGAAAACGGGCCGGTTTTATGTCGGTGTGGCCAATGGGGTCGAGGGCCAGGTTTTGGTCTGTGACAACGGCGGCGGCACCTTCAAAGGCAGTGTCGTCAAATCATTTTCAACCGGGGATGGAGGCCCGGTGGGAGTACTTGTGATCAATAGTTCTGCTGGCGATACCCTCCTGGTCGCCAGCACCACATTTGAGGGAGATGAAATTTTCGACAATACTCCAACCGACGGCTTTACCCTGGTGGCCTTTCCGCCAGGGGCGGATGGTGCTCCGGATGGGTCAAATCCAGTGGTCATTTTTAATAAAGATGACCTGCAATTAGGGAATGATCCAGTGACCTTTTCGCTTGGCGGAATGGCAACTGATGGCAAAGGAAATCTGTTGATCAACCTGGGAATCAAGGCTTCTGACGGCCTGGCTGGTGTAATCGCCGTTGTGCTGGATTCAGATAATGACGGTATTCCCGACAGCATTCGACCCGACTTTTTTGCTTTACCAGGTGATGACGATTTGATTCCGATTGTGACCACCAGCATTGTTCCGGCCCCAAACCCTGGAGGCGGAACAATCTATTATGCCTATGGCCCACAAGTGTTTAGCGGTCAACGACCACAGGTAGTGGCTTATGTGGATGCCAATGATGATTTGAAAGCTGACGGTCCTCCGCGTACGGTGCATGCCCTTCAATCAACCCAGCGTCCGTATCGGTTTAGTTTTTCGGGAATTTTTGTTGGCTGTCAGATGGCCGTGACCAATGACAACCTGCTGTTTGCGTATGCTCCGGTGAGCGGAAGCAATTTTACCGGGAATGAAATCGGATTTGGAAAAATCGGCGCCAACGGTGCCGCTTCAAATGTAACTGCCGCGTTGCGCTTCCCGACCCAGGGACAAAATTTTACCAAAGTGGTTAGTTTTCTAACGGCTGGCCCCGCTGCTGCCGATACCGTTCCCCCAACGGTGCAGGTAACTTCGCCCAATGGTGGTGAAACAGTCCAAAGCGGCACGGAACTGGCCATTAGCTGGACCTCCAGCGATGATAAAGAATTGGAATCCCACGATATCAGCCTGTCAAACGATGGCGGCGCGGCATTCCCCTTTGTGGTGGCCACCGGCCTGGCTGGTACAGCCCAGTCGTTTAGCTTCCCGATTCCAGGTGCCCTGGAAACTCCCAATGCCCGGATTCAGGTAACAGCCAAAGATAGCGGCGGAAATGCCACATCAGATGCCAGCGACAGTGATTTCGTGATTCAGGTTGGAGCCGGTACGGATTCCGAACCCCCGAGCGTGACGGTGACGGCGCCGACGAGTGGTGCCACCCTCAATGGCGGTACGTCAGCGACGGTGAGCTTCGCCTCAACCGACAATGTGGGTGTGATTTCACACAGCATCGCGTTTGCGGCAGATGGAGCAACTTTCAGCACGACGCTGACGACTGGCTTGTCGGGCAGCGCCACGTCGTTTGACTTCACCGTGCCAAATCAGGCCACGACCACCGCTCAACATCGCCTGGACCTCAACCGATAACGGCACGATTGCCAAGCACGACATTCAGTTGTCGAGCGATGACGGTGCGACGTTCACGACCACGCTGGCGACCGGATTGCCGGGAACCGCGCAGTCGTTTACCGCCACGGCGCCGGCAACCAAGATCAAGAAAGCCAAGGTCCGGGTGGTGGCGACTGATGCCGCTGGAAACTTTGGCGAAGGCATTTCAGTCAAGTTCAAGGTCAAGTAATATCAGTCAGTAGCCAGTCGTCAGTCGTCAGTCGTTCACTAAGTTTATTTGATTGAACTACTTGACTGTTTTCTAATACCAGTGCCTCAGCGCAAGAATGGTATACGTCCTGGCTGATTGGGAAAGTCGGCAGATCCGTTCTGTATGAATTCCAAGGATAGAATTCATCAAAACCGAAACCTCTGATAGGAGTTGTATGAAGTGACAATACAACTCCCGAGAGAAAAAGAGGTTGCAAGCAGATTCTGCTCGCAACCTCTTTGCTTTTTTTGCTACTCTTACCGAACGTCCTCAGATTCTGCTCGCAACCTCTTTGCTTTTTTTGCTACTCTTACCGAACGTCCTCAAACACCGTTTGCGGTTCTGTTTCTGAACCAGTTCACTCTAAATTCAAACCAACGACAACCACGCTTTCGCTTTTTTGTTGAGGAGTTACCTCAAACCCTCGGCGTGCAAACCTCCTTTGAAAGTGTCCGATTGGGACTTAACCCAGACAGGCCGGATGACTGCACGTGGGGTGTAAAGCGATGAAGTGTCTCACCAAGGAGGATTTTTCCCGATGAGATTTCACATGACAACCCAAGTTGAGAGAGGAGTTCAGTCCCGATCACAGTTCAAATCACGTCTGTTGACCGGTGTGCTGGGCATGTTCGTTCTCCTCATCCCAATGCTTTTGGGGCAATTCGGATCAAGTGCCAACACCAACCTCGCCCAAAAGCCGAAGGAATTGGAATTGCCACTGAATTATCAGTTTACACATTCGCTGGCTCAGCCTCAGTTGGTTGATATGGGGCAGTTGCGTGCCACCCAAAAAATCAAAGCCGCGCCAAAGGCTATTCAGGCTGGGACGTCGCTCAGCAAAGTGACCTTCTATGGGAATGGTGCCACCACCGTCTTTGCTGCGGCTGATACCAACGATGACAAAGTCCCAGATGGAAGCGCTCGCGAAACATTTACCGCCGGTGATCCAAGCATCGAAGATTTTTCGGCGGTTGCCGCCAGCGCCAAGACCCAGAAAGTCTATGCCGGCTCATTTGCTTTTGATGGACCAACCATTGGTGAAGGCACTTTGACCGTGCTGGACAATCCCAATGGTGATTTTAAAGGAAATGTGATTCGGGAATTCTCGATTGGAAAAGGGATGCCAGCCGGGATTGTGGTCAAAGATTCACCTGCTGGTGACATCGTGATCGTGATGTCGGTTTACTACCAGGCTCAATCGCCATTTGATTTCACCGATGGTGATTTTCTTTATATCACTGCCTATTTACCTGGTGCGGATGGCACACCAGATGGCACTCAGAAAGTAGACGTTTTGCCTGCTGGTGCCTTGTCACTGGGTGGCGATCCGGTGGTCTTCAGCTTTGGTGGTCTGGGTCTGAGCCAGAATGGAAACCTGATTGCCAACCTGGTTGCCAAAAATGACATTGATGGTTTTGCCGGTGGCGCCACCTTTGTTTTTGTTGACAATGATGGTGACGGAATTCCAGATGGCCAGAATCCCCCAACCGCATTTGCCCAGTTTAATGACGCCAATGGGGCCAACCTGATTGCCACCGCGAGTGTGGTGCCATTGGAAGGTGGAAAAATTGCATTGTTGAGCGCGGATGTCTTTTCCGATGCCGAAATGGAAATCTTTGTGTACAACGATGCTGACGGCGACGGCAAAGCCGAAGATACTGGTACTTTGGTTTTTACTGAAAATCGAACCCTACCAGGTATTCTGTTGATCTATGGTGAAGGGACCTCAGGCTATCTGGTCAACCGCATGGCTGGTTCCGGAGACAGACTGACATTTTCATTTATTGACTTCCAAAACGGTCCGCGTGGTTCCGGTTTGGCTTCAGTTCCAGTTGCCGGCGGCAATGCTGCGAAAGCGTTTGACGTTGACGACATTCAATCTGAAATCATTGCCTGTGTTGCAACCGCATCTGGCGTCAGCTCAGACTCAGTTCCCCCAACCGTCCAGGTGGTTTCGCCAAATGGTGGTGAAACAGTCCAAAGCGGCACGGAACTGGCCATTAGCTGGACCTCAAGCGATGACAAAGGCGTGACATCCCACGACATCAGCCTGTCAAACGATGGCGGCGCGGCATTCCCCTTTGTGGTGGCCACGGGGTTGGCTGGCACGGCCCAGTCGTTTAGCTTCCCGATTCCAGGTGCCCTGGAAACCCCCAATGCCCGGATTCAGGTTACTGCCCGCGATGGTGGCGGCAATGTTGGTATTGACGCCAGTGACAGTGATTTCGTGATTCAGGTTGGAGCCGGTACGGATTCCGAACCCCCGAGCGTGACGGTGACGGCGCCGACGAGTGGTGCCACCCTCAATGGCGGTACGTCAGCGACGGTGAGCTTCTCCTCAACCGACAATGTGGGTGTGATTTCACACAGCATCGCGTTTGCGGCAGATGGAGCAACTTTCAGCACGACGCTGACGACTGGCTTGTCGGGCAGCGCCACGTCGTTTGACTTCACCGTGCCAAATCAGGCCACGACCA